>NZ_JBEXXE010000007.1:0-279502 GCF_040630255.1 Streptomyces sp. NPDC005820 | reverse complement strand
CCCCGCCCCCGGCGAACAGCCGGTGCCGGAGGGACGACACCGCCCACGCGGTCGAAGAACGTCCGTGAACCTCAACCCAAACAGGTTGGAATCCCCCTCTTTTGAAGAGGGGGAGGATGTCAACAGAGCAGCCAGGCCGCCGGAAGCTGTGCCGCGCCCACGGCGACCGCCGCGGTCACCTCGGCGTCGGCCTTTCTCAGGCCCATTTTCGTGCGCATGCCACCCCACCCCATGGGCGCAGCGTACGTGCGCACGCCAGAGCGCCTCACACCCCTTCCTATCTGACATGCCGTCAGCTTCAATGAGGACATGATGGGACACGCGGGGATGGCGGCCGCCGCCGTCCGTTACTTGAGGGCGGGCCCGGTCGAACCGCTGCCCCGTCCCGAACTGCGCTGCGTCCGTGAGGACGAGCGGGCGCCGGTGGACCAGGGCGCGTTCCGGCGGGTGCTGGGGAACTTCGCGTCGGGCGTGACCGTTGTCACGGCGACGACGCCGGACGGCCCCGCCGGCTTCGCCTGCCAGTCCTTCTCCTCCCTCTCCCTCGACCCGCCCCTGGTCGCCTTCATGGTCGGCCGTACGTCCACGACCTGGCCGCGCATCGCCCACGCGGGCGCCTTCTGCGTCAACGTCCTCGCCGCGAGCCAGGCCGCGCTGTGCCGCGCCTTCGCGGTGAGCGGCGCCGACAAGTTCGCGGGCGTGCCCTTCGACGCGGCGCCTGCCACGGGCTCCCCGCGCCTCGCCGGCACGCTCGCGTGGATCGACTGCACCATCCACGCGGTCCACACCGGAGGCGACCACCTCATCGTCGTGGGCCGGGTGAACGCCCTGGGGGCGACGGCCGACGGGGACGAGGAAGAGCCCCTGCTGTTCCACAGGGGCCGGTTCCTACAGCCGCGCGCCTAGCCGGAAGCCGTCGCCGTCAGGCCACCGCCAGGGCCTGGCTCGTCGGCCGCCGCCGGATGACCAGCGCCATCAGCGCGGCCGCCGCGCACAGGGCACCCGACGCGTACCAGACCACGTCGTACGAGCCGAAGGTGTCGCGGGCGACGCCGCCGAGGAAGGCGATCAGGGCCGCGCCGACCTGGTGGGAGGCGAGGACCCAGCCGAAGACGATGGCGCTGTCGTCGCCGTAGTGCTCGCGGCACAGGGCGAGGGTGGGCGGGACGGTGGCGACCCAGTCGAGGCCGTAGAAGACGATGAAGAAGATCATCGGGGGGTGGACGGAGGGGGCCAGCAGCATGGGGAGGAAGAGGAGCGAGATGCCGCGCAGCGCGTAGTACACCGCCAGGAGGCGGCGCGGGGAGAAGCGGTCGGTGAACCAGCCGGAGGCGATCGTGCCGACGACGTCGAAGACGCCGATGACCGCGAGGAGCGAGGCCGCCGCCGTGACCGGCATGCCGTGGTCGTGGGCGGCCGGCACGAAGTGGGTCTGGACCAGGCCGTTGGTGGAGGCGCCGCAGATCGCGAAGGTGCCGGCGAGCAGCCAGAAGGGGCCGGTGCGCATCGCCGAGATCAGGACCTTGACGGTGCGGCGCGCGGCGCCCTGCACGGGCGGCGGCTTCGGCACGAACTCCTTCGCGCCGTACGGGCTCGCCCCCACGTCCGCCGGGTGGTCGCGCAGCAGCAGCCAGACGAAGGGGACGACGGCGAGGGCGGCCAGGGCCACCGTGACGGCGGCCGGGCGCCAGTCGTAGCGGGTGATCATCCAGGACAGCAGCGGCAGGAAGATCAGCTGGCCGGAGGCGGAGGCTGCGGTGAGGATGCCGCTGACCAGGCCGCGGCGCTCGGTGAACCAGCGGTTGGTGACCGTCGCGGCGAAGGCCAGCGCCATCGAGCCGGAGCCCAGACCGACCAGCAGGCCCCAGCACAGGAGCAGTTGCCAGGCCGCCGTCATCCATACGGTGAGGCCCGAGCCGAGCGCGATCACGGTCAGGGCGACCGCCACCACCCGGCGGATGCCGAAGCGGTCCATCAGCGCGGCGGCGAACGGCGCGGTGAGCCCGTACAGGGCCAGGTTGATCGAGACGGCCGCGCCGATCGTGCCGCGCGACCAGCCGAACTCCTGGTGCAGCGGGTCGATGAGCAGGCCGGGCAGCGAGCGGAAGGCGGCCGCGCCGATGATCGTGACGAAGGTGACGGCGGCGACGAACCAGGCGCGGTGGATACGGAAACGGGCGGGGGGCTTCTGTGCCTGTATGGCTGCGGGAGCCTCGCTTGTCTGGGTCACGTCACTAAGGGTCCGATGTCCGGCTCTCCGCCACCACTGGCCCGAAGGTCAGCGTTCGATAGGATCGGGCCATGAGCAGTCATGGCCGTGACGTCCGTCCGCACCGCGTCGTCGTCCTCGCCCTGGACGGCATCCTCCCCTTCGAGCTGGGCATCCCGCACCGCATCTTCGGCCGCCCCAAGGACGCCGAGGGACGCCCGCTGTACGAGGTCGTGACCTGCTCGATCCGGCCACCGGGCCCGGTCCACACCGACGCCGACTTCGCGATCATGGTGGAGCACGGGCCGGAGACCCTCGCCACCGCCGACACCGTCGTCGTGCCCGCCTCCTACGAACTCGGCCCGGTCTTCGAGGAGGGCGTGCTCACCGACGAACTCGCCGCCGCGCTCGCGCACATCCGCCCCGGCACCCGCCTCGCCTCCATCTGCACCGGGGTGTACGTCCTCGCCGCCACCGGCCGTCTGGACGGCCGCCCCGCCACCACGCACTGGGCCGACGCCGAGCATCTGCAGCAGCTCTTCCCGAAGATCGACGTCGACCCGGACGTGCTGTTCATCGACGACGGCGACATCCTCACCTCCGCCGGGGTCGCCGCCGGCATCGACCTGTGCCTGCACATGGTCCGCCGCGACCACGGCACCGCGGTCGCCAACGACGTCGCCCGCCGCACCGTCGTACCGCCGCACCGCGACGGCGGTCAGGCGCAGTACATCGAGCGGCCCGTGCCCGATCCGGAGCAGGCCGGCACGACCACCGCGCGCGCCTGGGCGCTCGGACGGCTGCACGAGCCGATCCAGCTGCGGGACATGGCCGCGCAGGAGTCCCTGTCCGTACGGACGTTCACCCGCCGCTTCCGTGAGGAGACCGGCGTCAGCCCGGGCCAGTGGCTCACCCAGCAGCGCGTCGAACGGGCCCGGCACCTGCTGGAGTCCACCGACCGGTCCGTCGACCAGGTCGCCCGGGACTCCGGGTTCGGCACCGCCCAGTCGATGCGGCAGCACCTACAGGCGGCCCTCGGGGTCACGCCCACCGCGTACCGCCGCACCTTCCGGACCGGCAGCGGCGGGACGGGCACCGGCGAGCGCGAGCGCCACGGCGGTGTCGGCGCCCCGAGCTGACCGGGCGGCGTGCCGGGCCTCGCCCCACCAGCCGATCCCGGTCAGCACCAACGTCAGCCCCACCCCGGCCAGGACGGCCGTGGACGGCGCCACCACCCGCAGCAGCGCGCCGGCCAGCGAACCCGTCGCCGCGTAACCCGCCCCCGCCGCCGCGTACATGACGGAGTAGCCCGCGGCCAGCGCGCCCGGCGGAAGGGCCTCGCGCAGGGACAGGTTGCGGGTGAGCATCGCGCCCGACTGGAGCATGCCGCCCACGGTCAGCGCCACCGCGATCCCCGCCGCGTGCGGTATCAGCGCGGCGGCCGTCACACACACCGAGGTGCCGGCCATCAGGACCGCGCTGCGCTCGCGCAGCCGCCCCGGCCAGGCCCGCAGTCCGTGGACGAACGCGCCGAGCCCGCCGCCCACCGCCATCCCGGTCAGCAGCGGGCCGGACCAGCCGACGCCGACGCCCCGCTGTTCGAGCAGGGCCGGCAGGACCAGTTCGGAGAGGCCGAGCAGGGTCAGGCTGGCCGCGCCCGTCACATACACCGGCCAGGCGCCGGCCAGGACGCGCGGCAGCGACACCCCCGGGCGGTCCGCGCCGGTGGCGCCGTCCGCGCCCCAGGCGGCCGGGAGCAGCCACAGGAACGCGACCGAGGCGGCCATCAGGGCGGCGGCGAGGAGCAGCGGGACGCGCGGCGCGACGCCGAGGGCCAGGCCGGCGACGGCGGCCGGGGAGACCGCCCACACGCCGGCCGTCAGTATCGACTCGGCGGAGAGCGCCTGCGCCGCCGCCCGCTCCGGGACCAGTTCGGTGAGCAGGGTGCGCAGGCCGCCGGTGGCGGCACCGGGCGCGGCACCGGCCAGGAACGCGAACCCGCCGAGCACGGCGGGATGCGCGCCCGGCAGGACACCCAGCCCGGCGAAGCCGACGGTCCCGGACCCGAGGCCGACGGCCAGGTGGGCGCGGGCCCGCTCGGGGCGCAGCCGCATCCCGAGGACGGGGGCGCCCACGATCTCGCCGAGGACGTAGGCCGCCGCGAGGATCGCCCCCAGGGAGTACCCGCCGGGGCGCTCCCGCACCAGGAACACCAGCGCGAGCGGGGCCATGGCGACCGGCATCCGGGCGCCGACGGCGGTGCAGGCCCAGGTCAGGACCTGTCGGGAGGCGAGGTCGCGGTAGCTCATGCTTCGACGGTACGGCGTGGGTCCGACAACGCCCCATGGATTTCCGGCCGGTCGTGGGGCCACCCGCCGTCACCCAGAACCTCACCCGACCCGCCCTCAGATGAACATGCCAAGATGCTTCTGCACCGGGGAACTCGCCCGGACTGGGAGCGCGAGCAGAGTCATGCCTGAGACAGAGACGATCCGCCGGTGGCTGCTCCCCGCACTGCTGGCGGCGGCACAGCTCGGCTGGCTGGCGATCGCGGGCCCCTGGCGGGACGGCGATCTGCGCGGAGCGGTCGCGTCCGGGGCGGTCGGGTGCGCCCTCGCGGTGGAGACGGCGGCCCTGGGGCGGCGCCGGCAGGCCCCGGTGAGCTCCCTGGCCTGGTCGGTCGCCACCATGACCGTCGGGCTGATCGCCTGGCAGGACGGCTACTTCGCGCTGGGCGCCATGGTGTCCCTGTACTCGGTCGCGGTGCGCTGCCCCCTTCCCGTGACACTGCGGGCCGTCGCCGCCGTCGTCGCCGCCGAGTGGCTCCTGTCGTTCGCGCGGGCGGGGTTCCGTACGGTGCCCGTGGCGGAATGGGCGGTCGCGGCCCTGCTGTACGTGCTCTGCGCGGGCCTGGGCGAGGCGCGCCGCAAGTGGCGAGCGAGGCGCCTGACCGCGGCCCGTCGGCTGGCGGGCGCCGAGGAGGGCCGGCGGCATGCCGCGGAGAACGAACGGCAGCGTCTCGCCCGTGAGTTGCACGATGTGAGCGCCCATCATCTGACCTCGGTGGTCGTCACCGTGGACGCGGCACTGAGGCTCGGCGGCACACGGCCGGAGCTGACGGCCGAGGCCCTGGAGTTCGCGGAACGCACCGGCCTCGAGACGCAGACGTCGCTCCAGCGGCTGGTGGGACTCATGCGGGACCCGGAACCGCGCGAGGCCGAATCGCTCACCGGCCGCATCCAGGAACTGGTCGCGGGCTTCGGCCGGCTGGGCCGCCCCATCGCCACGGAACTTCCCCCGGACCTGACCGGTCCGGTGGGGGAGGCCGTCCACGGGATCGTGCGCGAAGCCCTCACCAACGCCGTCCGGTACGCCCCCGGCGCGGCCGTACGGGTCTGTGCACGGCGCGACGAAGGGCGGTTGCTGCTGTCGGTGACCAACGGCCCCTCGGAGGCGCGGGGATCCCGTACGACCGGTATCACGGGGTCGGGTCGCGGCATCAAGGGCATGGGGCAGCGCGCGGCCGCGGTCGGCGGTGAGCTCGACGCCGGTCCGACGGCCGAGGGCGGCTGGCGGGTCGAGGCGGTGCTGCCCGACACGGGCCGGGCGCAGACCGCGCAGGGCTGGCAGCGGGACGTCCTGCGGGAGCAGTTGCTGGCCGACCCGGCCCTCGCGTTCACCGCCGCGGTGCTGCCGGTCTTCTTCGTCGTGGTCGGGGCCGAGGACTGGAGCCGGCCGGTCAGGCAGGCGGCCGTCCCCGGCATCGTCCTGGTCTCCGTTCTGTTCGCGCTCCACGGTCTTCCCCTGGTGTGGCGGCGGCGCGCGCCCCGGGCCGCGCTCGCGGGTGTCCTGGCGAGCTCCCTGCTCTGGCCCGTGGCGACCGCGCTGGCCCCTCTGTCGCGGTTGTCCCCCTACTTCGTCGTCGGGCTGGTCGCCGAATGTCTCGCGGTGAACGCGCTGGGCGCCTACAGCCATCGCGGCGCCCGCACCTGGCCGTGGCTGGTGGCGACGGGGACGGTGAGCACCGGTGCGCTGCTCGCCACGGCGGCCGCCGGCGGCGGTCTGCCGGCCGACCGGCTCACGTGGCTCACCGCAGCCGGGCTGATCGTGGCGTTCGGCGTGCCGGCGGGCGCGGGCTTCGCGCTCCTGTGGGGCACCGGACTGCTGGTCCGCCGGCGCCGGCTGCGCGTGCTCGCTCAGGACGACTTCGCGCTCGCCAGTTCCGCGTGGCAGGCCGACCGGTCCGCCGGAGCGGAACGGGAGCTGCTGGCCGGACAGTTGAGCGATGCCGTACTGCATCGCACGGCGCAGCTGGTGGAGCTGGCCCGCGCGAGGCGGCTGGACGAGGTCGCGGCCGAGGCCCGCTCGACGCTCGCCGCCATGCGCGAACTGCTGCACGGCCTCGACCGTCCGCCGCCCGCCTGACGCCCGTCTCCACCCACAGATACAGACGGGGTTCGTCCGCCCAGACGATGGGAACGGCTCCGTCCGCCGGAACACTGAAGGCATGTATCTCACCTTGGTCATCGTGCTCTGCGTCGTCGTGGCCCTCGCCGGCATCGTGGTGTGCGTCATCCACGAACCGCCGACGTGGGCCGTGGTCGTCGGCTTTGTGGGCGGGTTCGCCCTGGGCGCCGTGCTGTTGCGGATGCCGGCGTTCGCCGACATCGCGGCGTCCTCGGTGGGCTCCTGGAGCGTGCGGCTGGCCTCCTTCGCGGCGTTCGAGGCGCTGCTGACGCTCGCCGCGATCGCACGCGACCGCACCGAGCCGACCACTCCCTAGGCCGTGTCCGCAAAGTCCCGTCTGCCCCACGACGCCTGGTGCGCGGCCCGCCCTTCGGGCGGACGACGGGACTTTGCGGACACGACCTAGAACGTGAGCACCCCTCTCGCCACCCGTCCCGCCTCCGCGTCCGCCGCCGCCTTCTCGAAGTCCTCCACCGGGTAGGTCTGGGTGACGAGTTCGTCGAGGAGCAGTCGGCCCTCGCGGTACAGGTCGGCGTACAGGGCGATGTCCCGCTGGGGGCGCGAGGCGCCGTAGCGGCAGCCCAGGATGGACTTGTCGAGGTAGAGGGAGGAGACCAGGAAGGACGCCTCCGCGGTCGCCGGCGGCACGCCGAGCAGGATCGCCTGTCCGTGCCGGTCGAGCAGGTCGACGGCGGCCCGGATGAGCTCCACCCGTCCCACGCACTCGAAGACATGGTCCGCGCCCGTCGGCAGCACGTCCCGCACGCCTTCCGTGGACGTCAGGAAGTCGGTCGCCCCGAACCGCCGGGCCACCGCCTCCTTGGCCGGGTTGGAGTCGACGGCGACGATCCGCAGCGCGCCCGCGATCCGCGCGCCCTGGAGCACGTTGAGCCCGATCCCGCCCGTGCCGATGACGACGACGCTCTCGCCGTACCCCACCCGCGCGCGGTTGAGCACGGCGCCCACCCCGGTCAGCACCCCGCATCCGATCAGGGCGGCGGACGGCAGCGGGATGTCCTCGGGTATCCGCACCGCCTGGACGGCCTTCACGACCGTCCGCTCGGCGAAGGCGGAGTTGGAGGCGAACTGGTACACCGCCCGCCCCGCGCGCGTGAACGGCTTCTGCGGCCGTCCGATCGCCTGCCGGCACATCGTCGGCCGCCCCCGGTCGCACTCGGCGCAGGTGCCGCAGCTGGCGAGGGTGGACAGGGCCACATGGTCGCCGGGGGCGACATGGGTGACCCCGGCCCCCACGGCCTCCACCACACCCGCCCCCTCATGCCCGAGCACCACCGGCGCCGGGAAGGGGATCGTCCCGTCGACCACCGACAGGTCGCTGTGGCACAGCCCGGCCGCCGAGATCGCCACGAGCACCTCGCCGGGCCCCGGATCGCGTACGTCGAGGTCGTCGACGACCTCCGCCCGCTTCCCGTCGAACAGCACGCCTCGCATCAGACGACCCCCTTGCGCTCTCTGGGCAGGCCGAGCACGCGCTCGGCGATGATCGTGCGCTGGATCTGGTCCGAGCCGCCGTAGATCGTGTCGGCCCGGGAGAACAGGAACAGGTGCTGCGCGTCGTCCAGTTCGTACGGCGCCGCGGGCGTCCAGTCGGACGGGCCCGCGCTCGCGGACGCGCCCCGCACCCCCACCGCGGCCTCCCCGAGCCGCTGATGCCAGCCCGCCCACAGCAGCTTGGCAACGCTGGGCGCCCCCGGCCCGCCCGATCCGCCCAGGGTCCGCAGCGCGTTCCACCGCATGGTCCGCAGCTCGGCCCACAGCCGCACCAGCCGTTCGCGTACGACGGGATCGTCGGCGGCGCCCGTCGCCACGGCCGTACGGACCACGCGCCCCAGTTCCTCGGCGAACCCGATCTGCTGGGCGAGCGTCGACACCCCGCGCTCGAACCCGAGGAGACTCATGGCGACCCGCCAGCCGCCCCCCACGGCCCCCACGACATGCTCCGCACGCGCCTGTGCCCCGTCGAAGAAGACCTCGTTGAACTCGCTGGTGCCGGTCAGCTGCCGGATGGGCCGCACCTCGATCCGGCCCGGCTGGTCCATGGGCACGAGGAGGAAGGACAGCCCGTGGTGACGGGTGGAGTCGGGGTCGGTGCGGGCGAGCACGAAACACCAGTCGGCCTCGTGCGCGAGGGAGGTCCAGATCTTCTGCCCGGTGATGCGGTACGTCCGCCCGCCCTCGTCGGCCTCCGCCCGCGTCCGCACCCCGGCGAGGTCGGACCCGGCACCGGGCTCGCTGTACCCCTGGCACCAGAGCTCGACCCCGGCGGCGACGGGCGGCAGGAACCGGGCCTTCTGCTCGGCGGTGCCATGGGCGAGGAGGGTGGGCGCGAGCAGGTTCTCCCCGATGTGCCCGGACCGGGGCGGGGCGCCCGACCGCGCGTACTCCTCGGCCCAGGCGACCTGCCGAGTCAGACCGGCGGTCCGGTTGCCGTACCCCCCCTCCCCCCACCCCAGCCCGATCCACCCGGCAGCCCCGAGTGTGCGTTCCCAACCACGCCGGTCCGAAGCCCCCGGCACATGCTCACCGAGCCAGGCACGAGCTTCGAGGCGAAACTCGTCATCCGCCGGATCAAACCCGAAATCCACGTCCACCTCCCTGAGATACGCCACCAGCAACTCCGGCAGGGGCGCGGGGCTGTATCGATATGCGGCTCCGCCGCGGGGCGCGACCAGCCACAGGCGACCCGCACCCGCCGAACGACTCGGCCCCCGAGTCATTGGGCGTTCGGCCGGCTCCCTTCGGCCGCGGCCCGCCGCATCTCCTCCAGCCGCTCCAGCATCGGCATCGGATCCACCCCCACCGACCCCGGCAGCACCTCCGCGATCCGCGACGCCGTCCAGGAACCCCCCTCGGCATACGCGGCGCGCAGCTCCCGCGGCTGTGCCCACACAGCGATCTTCGCACCGGCGACCGTGTAGACCTGCCCGGTTATCCCCAGCTCCCGCGAGCGGTCCGACAAAAGGAAAATCACCATCGCGGCGACATCCTCCGGCTCCCCGATCTCCGCGAGCTCCATCGGCACCCCGGCCGACATCCGCGTCCGCGCGACCGGCGCGACCGCGTTGGCGGTCACCCCGTACTTGTGCAGGCCCAGCGCGGCGCTGCGCACCAGGGAGATGATCCCGCCCTTCGCGGCGCTGTAGTTGGCCTGCGAGACGGACCCCTGGTGGTTGCCGCTGGTGAAGCCGATGAGCGTGCCGGACCCCTGCCGGCGCATGACCGCGGAGGCCGCCCGGAAGACCGTGAAGGTGCCCTTGAGATGGGTGGCGACGACCGGGTCCCACTCCTCCTCGGACATGTTGAACAGCATCCGCTCGCGCAGGATCCCGGCGACGCAGACGACCCCGTCGAGCCGCCCGTACGCCTCCAGGGCGGTGTCCACGACCCGCTGTCCGCCCGCCATCGTGGAGATGTCGTCGGCGACCGCGACGGCCTGACCGCCCGCCGCCTCGATCTCCTTGACGACGGCGTCGGCGACCTCGCTCGTGGGCGACGCGCCGTCCACGCCCACCCCGTAGTCGTTGACGACGACCCGGGCGCCCTCGGCCGCAGCCGCGAGCGCCACCGCCCGTCCGATGCCCCGTCCCGCCCCGGTGACGGCGACGACCTTGCCGGCCAAGAAGTTCCCCACGCCCGGCCCCTTCCCGCGTTTTCTGACGGACGGTTAGATGCTTCCGAAGAACGTATCTGACGGACCGTTAGATTTTATGTCCCGCCGGACGGGCGAGGACAAGCCCCGGGGAGGCACCGGATGGCACTGCCGGAGGAGTTCCACGACATCGCCAAGCGCGTCAACAACTGGGGGCGCTGGGGGGCCGCCGACGAGATCGGCACGCTCAACCTGATCACCGACGAGGTGGTGCGCGGCGCGGCCGCCGAGATCCGCTCGGGGCGCCGGGTGCCGCTCGCCCTCCCCCTGCGCGAGGACGGGGTGCAGACCGGGATGATCCCGGGGCGGGTCAACCCGATGCACACCATGGTGCAGATCAATCAGGAGATCTTCGGCCCCGGCACGGTCGCGTGCAGCGACGACGCCGTGACCATGGGCCTGCAGGCGGCCACGCACTGGGACGCGCTGACCCATGTCTCGCACTCGGGGAAGATCTACAACGGCCGTCCGGCGTCCGGCATCACCGCGCACGCGGGCGCCGAGTTCAGCGGGATCGACAAGGCGCGGCACATCGTCTCGCGCGGGGTGCTCCTGGACGTGGCACGCGCGCGTGGCGTCGACCGACTGGCGGGCGGGCACCCGGTGACCCCGGAGGACCTGGAGGCGGCGGAGGAGCTGGCGGGTACGCGTGTGCGTGCCGGCGACATCGTGCTCGTACGGACCGGGCAGGTCCAGCTCTATCTGTCCGGTGACAAGCACGCGTACGCGTTCCCGTCGCCGGGGCTGTCGGTGCGGACGCCGGAGTGGTTCCACGCGCGCGATGTGGCGGCCGTCGCCAACGACACCATGACGTTCGAGATCTTCCCGCCGGAGATCGAGGACCTGTGGCTGCCGGTGCACGCCCTCGATCTGGTGGAGATGGGCATGCTGCAGGGCCAGAACTGGAATCTCGAAGAGTTGTCCACAGCCTGTGGACAAGAGCGCCGGTATGCGTTCCTGCTGTCGGCGATGCCGGAGCCGTTCGTCGGCGGCACGGGAACTCCGGTGGCCCCCGTGGCCGTCCTCTGACGTCCGACGACAGACGTCCGATGGCGGCGCGCCGCTGCCCGCCCCGAGCACGGCACCGCGCGCCGCCATCCGACTCGGCGTACCCTCCCCGGCTCCCCCTCCGGCCCTGAGGAACTCGACGCCGAATCACGATCCGCACTCGGCGAGGGCCCGTGTCACCGAAACCCTCGTCGTCCCCTCGCGGCGAATCGCTGACCACAAGCGTGATCAAACGGACACGCCGCGTCAACACCTGGATGGAGATTTGTTACTTACGCCCTATTTGCAACGGGCGCGCACGGAAGCACATCCGGGCGCACCGAGGCCGCGCCAGCTGAGGACGACAGCGCTTTCTGCGCCCCTGCACCGCAGACCGCCGCCCTTTCACGGGGATGCGCCCGTCGACCGACCCGCCGATCCGACCGCCTCCGCCGGGGCACTGCCCCATCGGCGGCCCCGTCGCGGCCCCACCACGGCCCCGTCTCGGCCCCACCGCGGCCCCACCGCGGTCCCACCGCGGTCCCGTCGCGGTCCCGTCGCGGCCCCACCGCGGTCCCGTCGCGGCACCGTCGCGGTCCCACCGCGGCCCCACCACGGTCCCGTCGCGGCCCCATCGCGGCCCCATCGCGGCCCCATCGCAGCACCGCGGACCTCACACCGCCTCGAACGCGCGCCCCTCGTAGGCGGGTTCCGGGCGGACCGGCGGCTTCGGGTACACGGGTGCCTTCGGGTACACCGGCTCCGGGTAGGCGGCGGCCTGCCGACCGGCCGTCAGGGCCCCGCGCTCGCCCTCGTTCTCGCCGCCCACCGCACCCTCGGCGGGCCGCTCACAGCGGTCCAGCTCGCACCAGATGCGCTTGCCGCCGCCCTCCACGCTCCAGCCCCAGCGGTCCGCGAGACAGTCGACGAGGGCCAGGCCCCGGCCGCCGGTGGCCTCGTCGCCCACGCAACGGGGCACGGGGGCACGGTCGCTGGTGTCCGCCACCTCCAGCCGGACGGTCGCCGCCCCGTCCGCCACGCCCGGTCCGCCGCCCGGCAGGGCCAGCCGCACCACGGCCGGTCGGCCGGTGTGCACCACGGCGTTGGTGACCAGTTCGGAGACGAGCAGGATCAACGTCTCGGCGAGCGGTTCGTCGTCCCCTATGCCGCACCCGGCCAGGCGCGACCGGGCCCACCTCCGGGCGCGCCCCACTTCTGCGGGGTCGGGCCGGATCTCCAGCTGCACTTGAAGCACCTGCACCGCTCACACCATCCGAACCGGCGGACACATGGCCGTGCGCCACGCGAGCCACGCTTGTCGCGTGGGCACCATGACGACGGGGGCCACGATCGTAGCCATTTTCTGCATGGCCAGAACAACAGCCAGAGGCAGCGTGACGGAACGTGAATCCCTTACGAGACAGCTTGGTTGACGTACAGTCACCTCAACAAGCGCTTCGGGCATATTCCAGCGCGAAGGAGTACCCGTGCGGCATACTGTGCGACGCCCGCGCCGGGGAGTCGAACAGGCGGGGACCTCGGGCCCGTCCGCCCTGCGAGCAGCGGCGTGCACCGCCGGTTTCGGCACCGCCCCAGGGGCACCACCGGCATGGCTCGTGCTCGGAACCACTCGCATCCCACAGAAGGTACCGGAGGGGCCGGTCGACTCCGGGCCGTGACGGGTCACGCATCGGACACAACCCGGTATCAACGCTCCGTGAAACCGGTGTGCCACAATCCGCGACACCCGTACGGCAGTCCGAGCCGCGCTCATGCCATCGGCGCAGGCAGCGGCGCTACCGGCCCGCTTCGGTCAGCAGTTCCCGCGCGAGCAGTTCCTCACTCTCCGTGCCGCCCCCCGCACGCCGGGTGCGCACCCAGGCGCGTTTCAGCAGCAGATGGACGTCCGCCTCCCAGGTGAACCCCATGCCGCCGTACACCTGGAGACAGTCCCGCGCACCGCGTACGGCGGCCTCGTCGGCGAGGAGCCGGGCCGCCGCGATGTCGGCCGGATCGGCGGTGACGGCGGCCGCGTAGACCGCCGCACGGGCCACCTCGGCCCGTACCAGCAGCTCCGCGCAGAGATGCTTGACGGCCTGGAAGGCGCCGATCGGCCGACCGAACTGCTCGCGTGTCCGCGCGTGTTGCACGGCCAGCTCGCACGCGCGCGTGGCCGTGCCGAGCTGCTCCGCGGCGGTGAGGAGGACGGCGACGGGTTCGGCGACCGGTTCGGCGACGGGATCGGCGACCGGCTCAGGTGCCGTGCCCGCCGAGCCCCTCGGCACCCGGTGCAAGGGTGTCAGCGGATCCACCGACCGCAGCGCCACGGCCCGCGAGGCGTCCCCGACCACGACGTCGGCCTCGTCCAGCCACTCCACCAGCCCGCCGCCGTCCACGGCCGTCACCACGGTCTCCCCCTCCGCCGCTCCGGGCACCCGGCCCGCCGCGAGGTGGGTGGCGACCAGGGGGCCCGGCAGGAGTGCCCGGCCGGCCTCCTCGAAGGCCAACACCGCCTCGGGCAGCGCGAGTCCGACCCCGCCCTCCGCCTCCGGCAGCCGCAACGCGAAGAAGCCGGCCGCGCCCAGCTCCCGCCACAGCGCCCGGTCGAGCGCGGGCCGCTCCACGGCCGCCCGCAGCGCGTCCCGGTCGAAACGCCGGGCGAGCAGGTCCCGTACCCCTTGTCTCAACGCCCGCTGGTCGTCGGTCAGTCGGAAACGCACGGAGAGGTCTCACCGCCCTTTCGGCAGCCCGAGGATCCGTTCGGCCACGATGTTGCGCTGGATCTGCGAGGTGCCGGCCGCGATGGTGTACGACAGCGAGGAGAGGCGGTCGAGCACCCAGGGCCGGTCGAGATCGAGGGCCGCGTCGCCCAGGACGTCGGCCGCGGCGTCGTACAGCTCCTGACGGGCCTGCGAGTACCTCAGTTTGAAAACCGAACCCCCGACGCCGGGCACCCCGCCCGCCGAGGCCTCGCTCACGTTCCACTGGGTCAGCCGCCACAGCGCCCGGAACTCGGCCTCCAGGAGGGCGAGCCGGCGCCGCAGGACGGGGTCGTCCCAGCGGCCGTTGGCGCGGGCCTCGCGGGCCAGTTCGCCGAGCACGCGCCGGCAGGCGACGACCTCGCCGACGAACGCGGTGCCGCGTTCGAAGGACAGCGTGACCATGGTGACCCGCCAGCCGTCGTTCTCGTCGCCGACCCGATGGGCGACGGGCACCCGCACCTCGTCGAGGAACACCTCGGCGAACTCGGCGGACCCGGCGAGCGTCCGCAGCGGCCGTACGGTGATCCCGGGGGCGTCCATGGGCATCGCCAGCCAGGTGATGCCGCGGTGTTTCGCCGCGGTGGGGTCGGTCCGCACCAGCAGTTCGCACCAGTCGGCGACTTCGGCGTGGGAGGTCCAGATCTTGGACCCGCTCACCACGTAGTCGTCGCCGTCGCGCCACGCGCGCGTGCGCAGCGCCGCGAGGTCGGAACCGGCGTCCGGTTCGCTGAAGCCCTGGCACCAGACCTCCTCGCCGCGCAGGATCGGCTCCAGCCAGCGCGCGCGCTGGGCGTCCGTGCCCTCCGCGGCGATCGTGGGCCCCGCGTGCAGCAGTCCGACGAAGTTGGCCCCCACATAGGGCGCGCCGGCCCGTTCGGTCTCCTCCAGGAAGATCAGCCGGGTGGTCGGGGCGGCGTCCCAGTGCACGTGCGCGTACCCGGCGTCGTACAGCGTCCGCTGCCAGCCGAGGTCGTAGGCGCGGCGGCCCGGCCAGTCGTCGGGGGACGGCTTCGGCGGGAGCGCGGGCAGCGCCTTGCCGAGCCACTCCCGCAGCCGGGCGCGGAAGTCCTCCTCCTCGGGCGTGTACGACAGGTCCATCACTTGTCGAAGTCCAGGTCCAGCATGCGGATCGCGTTGCCGCGCATCAGCTTGTAGACCGTCTCGTCGTCGAGGCCCTCGACGTGGTCGAGGGCGACCTCCTTGGTGTGCGGGAAGGTGGAGTCCACGTGCGGGTAGTCGGTCTCGAAGGTGGCGTTGTCGCGGCCGACCACGTCCAGGGAGGCCACCCCGTGCTTGTCGCGGAAGAAGCAGCAGTAGATCTGCCGGTAGTAGTACGTGGACGGCGGCTCGGGGATCAGGTCCCTGACACCGCCCCAGGCCCGGTGCTCCTCCCAGACGTCGTCGGCGCGCTCCAGGGCGTACGGGATCCAGCCCATCTGGCCCTCCGAGTAGGCCAGTTTCAGCGCCGGGAACTTCACCAGGACCCCGCTGAACAGGTAGTCCATCATCGAGGCCATGGCGTTGTTGAAGGACAGGGAGGCCTGGACGGCGGGGGGTGCGTCGGGGGAGGCGGCCGGCATCTGCGAGGACGAGCCGATGTGCATGTTGACGACCGTCCCGGTCTCCTCGCACACGGCGAAGAACGGGTCCCAGTAGCCGGAGTGGATGGACGGCAGCCCCAGGTGGGTGGGGATCTCGGAGAAGGTGACCGCGCGCACCCCGCGGGCGGCGTTGCGCCGGATCTCCGCGACCGCGAGGTCGATGTCCCACAGGGGGATCAGGCACAGCGGGATGAGGCGGCCGCCGCTGTCGCCGCACCACTCCTCGACCATCCAGTCGTTGTAGGCACGCACGCACGCGTGCGCGACCTCCTTGTCGTGCGCCTCGGCGAAGGTCTGGCCGCAGAAGCGCGGGAAGGACGGGAAGCACAGGGACGCCTCGACGTGGTTGAGGTCCATGTCCTCGAGCCGGGCCTTCGGGTCCCAGCAGCCGCGCCGCATCTCCTCGCGGGTGATGCCCTCCAGGGTCATCTCGTCCCGGTCGAAGCCGACGGCGGCGATGTTGCGCTTGTACGGGAACTTCAGGTCCTCGTAGATCCACCAGTCGGTGGGCTGGCCGTCCGGGTCCATGGTGATCTGGTACTTCCCGGCCACGTACGCGAGTTCGCCGATGCCCGCGGTGAGCGGCTGCGGCCCGCGCTCGCGGTATTTGGCCGGGAGCCAGGTCGCGAAGAGGTGCGCGGGCTCGATGACATGGTCGTCGACGCTGACGATGCGGGGCAGTTCGTTCGCCATGGGTCCCCTCCGCCGGACGGATTCTTATCTGATGGTCCGTCAGATAGCATGGCACCTGACGGGTCGTCAGCCAAGCAGGGGGCATACGTGAACGAGACCCCGCACTCCTTGAGTTCCTCCCGCACGCTGTGGGAACTGGTGGACCGCCGCGCGAGCCTCACCCCCGACCGGCCGGTGTTCCTCCAGGAGGACCGCACGCTGACCTTCGACGAGCTACGCGCGCGTGCCGAACGGACCGCGGCCGGGCTGTACGGCATGGGGGTGCGCCCCGGCACGGTCGTCGCCTGGCAGCTGCCCACCCGCATCGAGACGGCCGTGCTGTCCTTCGCGCTGGCCCGCCTGGGCGCCGTGCAGAGCCCCGTCATCCCGTTCTACCGGGACCGCGAGGTCGGCTTCGCGCTCAGGGAGTCACGGGCGGAGTTCTTCGCCGTACCGGGCGTCTGGCGCGGTTTCGACCACGGCGAGATGGCGCTGCGGCTCGGCGCGAAGGGCGTGTTCGACGCCTACGACGACCTGCCCGAGGGCGATCCGGCCGTGCTGCCCCCGCCGCCCTCCGACGGCACCTCGGTCCGCTGGATCTACTGGACCTCCGGGACGACCTCCGACCCCAAGGGCGTCCTGCACACCGACCGCTCCCTCCTCGCGGGCGGCTCGTGCCTCGCCCACGCGCTGGAACTGACCGCCGACGACGTCGGCTCGATGGCCTTCCCGTACGCGCACATCGCCGGGCCCGACTACACGGTCATGCTCCTGCTGTACGGCTTCCCGGCGGTGATGTTCGAGCAGTTCGCGCTGCCGGACGCGCTCGCCGAGTACCGCCGGCACGGGGTGACGGTGGCGGGCGGGTCGACGGCGTTCTACTCGATGTTCCTGGCCGAGCAGCGCAAGCAGCCGGGCGTCCCGGTGATCCCCTCGCTGCGGCTGCTCGCCGGGGGCGGGGCGCCGAAGCCGCCCGAGGTGTACCACGCCGTCGTCCGGGAGATGGGCGTGCAGCTCACCCACGGCTACGGCATGACCGAGGTGCCGATGATCACCATGGGGGCGCCGGACGACACCGTCGAGAACCTCGCCACGACCGAGGGACGGCCGCCGGAGGGGATGGAGATACGGATCGCCGAGGGCGGCGAGGTACGGCTGCGCGGGGAGGCCGTGTGCCGCGGCTACCTGGACCCGGCGCAGACGGCGGAGGCCTTCGACGAGGACGGGTTCCTGCGCACCGGGGACCTCGGGCGGCTGACCGGGAGCGGGCATCTGGTGCTCACCGGTCGGCTGAAGGACGTCATCATCCGCAAGGGCGAGAACATCTCCGCCAAGGAGATCGAGGACCTGCTGGCCGCCCGCCCGGACGTCGGGGACGTGGCGGTGATCGGGCTGCCGGACGCCGAGCGCGGGGAGCGGGTGTGCGCGGTGGTGGAGCGGGCGGCGGGGGCGGCGGATCCGACGCTGGGCGAGCTGACGTCGTATCTGCGCGCGGCGGGACTGTCCGTGCACAAGCTGCCGGAGCAGCTGGAGGTGGTGGACGCCCTGCCGCGCAACGACACGCTCCGCAAGGTCCTGAAGTACAAGCTGCGCGAGCGCTACTCGGAGACGGTGAAGTAGCGGGCGAGCGCGGGGACGATGTCCGGCTCGCCGACCCTGCCGTCGCCGTCGCTGTCGAGGGCGGCGGCGACCGTGCGAACGAGGTCCTCGCGGACGCCCAGGACGCGCAGCACGCGCGCGGTGTCCTCGACCGTGGCCAGGCCGTCGGCGTCGGCGTCCGCGATGTCCAGGGCGGCGTGCAGGAAGGGGCGGGCGATCTCGGCGAAGCGGCCGGGGTTGTCGTGCAGCCGCTTGACCGCGCCGCCCACGAACTCGTCCCGGGTGATGCGCTGGTCGCCGTCCCGGTCCGCGATGCCCGCCATGCCCTGCCAGAAGGCCTCAGCGCCCGCGTACAGCGCCTGGCCCTTGTCGGAGCGGGCCGCGGTGCCGAACTCGGCGAGCAGCGCCTTGGCGGCCGCGCCGAAGTCCTCGCGGTCGATGTAGCCGTTGCCGTCCTGGTCGAAGGTGGCGAACCGGTCCGCGATCCTACGTTCGTACTCGCTGCTGACCATCTGTCCTCCGACCGCCTGACGTCCTCGCGTGGGAATCGTTCCGGCAGGGAGCGTACGACGCCGGCGGCGCCGCGGCAGCGGAAGCGCCGGGACTGTGCCCGGACCGGGGGGATTTCGGTACACCCTTGTCGCAGAGCAGGGCATGTTCGTCTACGCCACGTACGCCGACGGCTCTTACGCCGTCCTACGCCGACAGCGGTTCCGGGCCGTCCTCGGTCACGGCTTCCGTGAGGTCGCCGTAGACGTCGAAGAGGCGCCGGACGCCGAGCGCGCCCAGGACGCGGTTGACGTGGGAGTCCTCCGCGGCCCCGCGCGCGGGCAGGATCAGCCGCAGCCGTCCCCGGCAGGAACGGATGAGTCTGCGCGCCGCGATGAGCACGCCGACCCCGCTGGAGTCGCAGAAGTACACCTCGGAGAGATCCAGGACGAGACGGTGGCGTCCCTCGGCCACCTCGTCGTGCACCCGCTGCCGCAGCACCGGTGACGTCACCAGGTCCAGCTCGCCCGACACATGGAGCACGGCCCAACCGCCCCGCTCGCCGCCGGTCACATTGAAGGCCACCACCACGCCTTTCCCTCGCCGTAAACGGAAGCCGTCCCTACGCTTCCTTGCAGCGCGGCTGCCCAGCGGCGTTGCCCCGAAACACCTGGCGAAAAACAGGCCCGCGACGGAAGAGGCTTGATTCCGTCGCATCCAGTCCTGTTCGATCCACACCAGTCTCACATCAGTCAGAAACAGAACACACTCGATCCGGATTGGTCAGGATGAGTCTGGGTAGGCGCGGCCTCATACCATCGCCCGGCCGATCAGGGGCGCACATTGAAACAAAGGGGCGTGCGTTCTCGTACGTGCCGACTACATTCGAGGTGACGGTGGACGCAGGCTGGGCCGAGGCACGGGCACAGGTGAGGGGGCCGCATGGCGAAGAAGGACGCACCGCCCCGCTGGGACCGCAAGATGCAGCAGCGACTCGCGCGCGGTGAGGCGGCCGCCCTCGGTGAGCTCTACGACCGGTTCGCTTCGCTCGTGCACGGCCTCGCCCACCGTGTGCTCGGAGACGAACACGCGGCCGACCGCGTCACCCGCGAGGTCTTCGTCCACGTCTGGCAGCACCCCGACGCCTACGACCCCCAGCAGGGCCCCCTGCGCACCTGGATAGCCGCGCTGACCCACCGGCTCGCCGTGCAGCGGCTGCGCGCCACCGAGACCGCCGCGCTGGCCGAGGGCGGCCCCGGCACCACCGAGGACCTGGAGCGGAAGGTGCGGCACGCCTCGGTCGCCGCCCGCGCCGACTACATCGTCCAGGCCATGCCCGCCCCGCTGCGCGCCGCCCTGGAACTGGCCTACTTCCAGCGCCGCGACTACCGCCAGACCGCGGCCGACCTCGGCGTCACCGAGGACGAGGCCCGCCGCCGGCTCCGCCTCGGCCTGCAACTGCTGTCCACCGCCCACGACTCCCCCGCCGCCGGAACCCCACCCGAATACGGGGGTGCGGCGTGAGCGAGGCGGACGGCTACGAGGGCTACGACGGCGAGAACGGCGACGGCAAGAACGGCCGGGACGACGGAAACAGCCGGGACGGCAAGGACGGCAAGGACGGCTGCGAAGGCTACGACGGCTCCATGGACGACCACACCGCGAGCGGCGGCGAAGCGAACGGCGACGAAGCGAACGGCGACGAGGCGAGCGGCGGGGACGGCGTTCGCCGTGCGCCCCGTATCCCGCTCCCCCGTGCCTCCGTCGAGGACACCGGGCTGCCGCTGCCCGCGCTGGAGGCGCTCGCCGTCGTGGAACCGCTCCGGCTGGAACACCCCGTGCTGAAGGCCCTGCTGGGCGCATGGGCGCTGGCGGCCTGCTCGGCCGAGGAGACGGCGGCCGTCGAGGACCACCTCGGCGACTGCGGCGCCTGCGCGGACGAGGCCCGGCGGCTGCGCGAGGCGGTCGGTCTGCTCCAGCGCCCCGAGAGCCTCGACCTCGACCCCGGCCTGCGCACCCGCGTCCTGGAGTCCTGCCTCGACCGCCGCCCGCCGCGCATCCCGGTACCGCCGTGGGCGACCTCGTACGACGCCGAGACCGCGCGACTGGACGCCCTGCTCCAGGACTTCGGCGACGCCGAGTGGCACGCGCCCGTACGGCTGCGCTGGTTCCGCGGCGACGGGGAGACCACCCGGCGCACCACCGTCGCCGGGGTCATCGCCCATCTCCTCGCCGTGGACGGCCTGGTCGCGGTGGCCCTCGGTCTGGAGGACCCGCTCGGCCCCGCCGACGACCACAAGGAGACCGACGGCGTCCGCGGCCCCGCCGAGCGCACCGAGGCGTTCTGGGAGGCCTCGCACTTCCCGCCCACCCGCTCGGTGCGTGGCCCCTGGCGCGAACAGAGCCACGCGCTCGTGCGCACGGTGTCGTTCACCGGCAGCGGCCCGGGCACCCTGCCGATCTCCTACGGCGACTTCGAGCTGCCCCTGCGGGACGCGATGCTCGACCGGGCGTTCGAGTGCTGGGTGCACGCCGAGGACATCGCGGAGGCGGTCGACTATCCGTACGCGCCGCCCGCGCCCCGCCATCTCCACGGCATGATCGACCTGGCCGCGCGGATGCTGCCGACGGCGCTCGCCGCGCGCCGGCGCGCGGGGCTGGCCGCGCCCGCGTCGAGCGCCCGCCATCTGGTGAGCGCGGGCAGCCCCGGTCGCAGTCTGCGGCTGGAGATCGAGGGCGACGGCGGAGGCCAGTGGCTGATCCCCCTGGACTCCCCCGCGGCGGTGGGCTCCGCCGACTACGAGGTGGCGCACGTGGCGCTGGACGACGTGGAGTTCTGCCGGCTGGCGGCGGGTCATGTACCGCCGGAGGAGGCTGCGGCGGGGCAGGTGGGGGATCGGGGGGCGATCAGGGATGTGCTGTTCGCTGCGGCGTCGCTGAGCCGGATGTAGGGGTGGTTACGGTGCGTCGGCGACTGCGGGTGCTCTGTGGCTGGTCGCACGCACCCGCACCCGCCCACGAGACGGAACCCCCCGAACCCCTAGGCGAACACCACCGTCCGGTGCCCGTTGAGCAGAATCCTTCGCTCCGCGTGCCACTTCACGGCCCGCGCCAGCGCCTGGCACTCCACGTCCCGGCCGACCGCGACCAGCTGGTCGGGGGTGGCGTCGTGGCCCACCCGCTCGACCTCCTGCTCGATGATCGGCCCCTCGTCGAGATCGGCGGTGACATAGTGCGCCGTCGCCCCGATCAGCTTCACGCCCCGCGTGTGCGCCTGGTGGTACGGCTTCGCGCCCTTGAAGCTCGGCAGGAAGGAGTGGTGGATGTTGATGATCCGGCCGCTGAGCTGCTTGCACAGGTCGTCGGAGAGCACCTGCATGTACCGGGCGAGCACCACCAGCTCGACGTCCTGCTCGCGCACGATCTCGAGCAGCTTCGCCTCGGCCTCCGCCTTCGTCTCCCTCGTCACCGGGATGTGGTGGAAGGGGATGTCGTACGAGCCCACCAGCTCGGTGAAGTCGGTGTGGTTGGACACCACCGCCGCGATCTCCACCGGCAGCGCGCCGATCCGGGCGCGGAACAGCAGGTCGTTCAGGCAGTGGCCGAACTTGCTGACCAGCAGGACGATGCGCATCTTCTCGTCGGCCCGGTTGATCTGCCAGTCCATGTGGAAGGAGTCGCCGATCGCCGCGAAGCTCGCGCGCAGCTTGTCCACGGTCTGCGGCGACTCGGCCGAGAAGTGGACCCGCATGAAGAACAGTCCCGTGTCGTGGTCGCCGAACTGCTGGCTGTCCTCGATGTTGCAACCGGTCATGAACAGGTAGCTCGACACGGCGTGCACGATGCCCTGCTTGTCCGGGCAGGAGAGGGTGAGGACGTACTGGTCGGCGGGGGTCGCCGCGGTTCGGGCGGACTGCTCACTCATGCAGCACAGGGTCTCACGTCCACCCCGGCACGGAGTATGGCCGTCCGCTACGCGGACCTCGTCATGATCCGCAGTACTTCCAGCGTGCGCGGCGGCGCGTCCGGGTCCTCGCCGTCGGCCACCGCCAGGCGGATGTGCGCGTCGCGTGCCGCCTGGACCGCCTCGGGCCAGCCGGGGTGGGAGACATAGGTGGAGACGGGCGCGTCCGGGCCGACCTGGTGCATGATCCGCAGGACGCGCAGCACGGCGGTGTCGACGAGGGCCGCCTCCTGCGGGTCGCGGAAGATCGTGCCGACGTACTTCTCGGCGGACCAGTTGTCGAGCCAGGTGTCCTCGACCAGACGGTAGACGGCGTCGGTGACGTCGCCGTAGCCGTCCGTGCCGGCCAGCCAGACGTTCTGCTGGAACACCGGGTCGGAGAGCATGTGCAGCGCGGAGCGCACATTGCTGCGCCAGCGCCACCACGGCATGTCGTTGAGTGGCATGCCGCCCATGGTGGAGGAGCGACGGCCGCGACGGGAAGTGTTCTCCGAACCTTGCACGGTCATCGATCGTACGTTTTCCCGTCCCCGGGTCCTCACGGACCCCTGTAATTCACCCTCGCGTCACCCGTCGTTGACCGTGGGTCACTCCGAGGTTAGTGATGTGACGGAATCGTGCGTGTTCATGACCGGCAGGCGACGCACCTTCTCGCGAAGTACCTTCCTCCCCAGGTTCCTCCGCAGTACCGGCAACGTCAGAGCGGCCGCCCTCGCGGCGGGCGCACTGGCCGCCGTTGCGTCGCTGACCGCCGGATGCGGTGTCGTCCCCGGAGTCACGGGGGGTTCCGGGGACGACGCGATCGTCGTGATGACGTGGGCGCCCGTGGGGACGGCCGCCACGAACAAGCCCGGCATGCCCGCCTTCGCCCGCGCCTACGCCCGCTGGATCAACGCCAAGGGCGGCATCGACGGCCACAAGCTCACCGTGCTGACCTGCAACGACCACAACGACGCGGTGTCCGCGGCGGCCTGCGCCCGGCGCGCGGTCAAGGAGAAGGCGGTCGCCGTCGTCGGCTCCTACAGCCAGCACTCCGACGCGTTCTTCCCGCATCTGGAGGGCGCCGGCATCCCCTACATAGGCGGCTACGGCGTCACGACCTCCGAGTTCACCAGCCCGCTGTCCTATCCCGTCAACGGCGGCCAGCCCGCGCTGCTCGCCGGTCTCGGCAAGGTGCTGGCCGGTTCCTGCTCCGGGCCCGTCTCGCTCGTACGCCCCGACACCATCGCGGGCGACACCCTGCCGCCGATGCTCGACGCCGGTCTGAAGGCGGGCGGGCACGACAAGGCCGAGGACCAGCGGGCGGCGGAGGACGCCACCGAGTACTCGGCGCAGGCCGAGAAGGCCCTGCGGGCGGCCACCGGCGGCTCGGCCGGCGGCGGCACGGCCGGCACGGCGGGCAGCGGCACGGCGTCCGGTGGCGGCAAGGGCTGTGTGGTGCCCGCGCTGGGCGACCGCAACGGCACCTTCATGGACTCCTTCCGCCGCAGCCGCGAGGACTATCCCGCGGTGAACACCGGAAGCGTGCTGGGCAGCGTCGACCAGACCGTGATCGACGCCAGCGGCGGCGGCTCCGGGCCGTACGAGGGGGCGTACGTCACCGGCTGGTACCCGGTGGAGAGCGACAAGCGGTGGGCCGGGATGAAGAAGGTGATCAGCGAGTCCGCCTTCTCCGACACCAGCATCGACCCCTCCGACACCGGGGTGCAGACCACCTGGATCGCCTACAACGTGCTCCGGCAGGCCGTGGAGTCGCTGGGCGACGGCGAGGTGAGCGCCGACACCGTCCGCGGCGCCCTCAACAGCGGCCGGGAGTTCACCACCGGCGGACTCACCCCGACCCTGCGCTGGAAGTTCACCAGCCGGCTCGCCGCCGTCGGCTTCCCCCGGCTGTCCAACGCCGAGGTGACCGTGCAGCAGGTGCGCAAGGGCGTGCTGGTGGCCGCGCAGAAGGACTTCGTCGACGTCACGGGCACCATGGAGAACGCGGACGTCGGCTGAGGCCCGCCCGGCTCACAGCTGGGTGGGCTGGCGCTGCGTCAGGCCGTACTTCTGGGCGATCCCGTTCCACAGCCGGGCGGCCTGGTTCTTCTGGGCGCTCGCGGTGCCGCTCTCCCGGTTGCCCTGCTGGGTGGCGGCCGTGGTGCGGGCCCCGCCCTTCTTGCAGGCCTTGCGCTTGTCGCCGGCGACCTCGTCGGCCCAGTCCGCGTAGTGGTTGTCGGCGGCCGCCGACGCCTGCCAGGCCTTGGTGAGGGCGCCGGTCAGCGCGGCGTGGTCGGGCAGCTGGTCGACGTCGAGCGCGGCCAGCTTGGTGACCAGCTCGGTGCGCTGGCCGGCGGCGGCCCGCAGGTCCGAGGCGGCCTGGCCGAGGTTGTTGCACGCCTTCACGTTCGCCACCGCGGCGATCACACTGGCCCGGCTGCTGCCGCTGTCCGCGAGCAGCTTGTCCAGGGCGGTCGCCTGCTGCTCGGCCGCGTCGCCGGAGGGGTCCGACGAGGCGCTCGCGGAGGCGGACGCGGCGACGGTCGTGCTGCCGTCGCCCTTGTCGTCGTCGCCGCCCCCGCCGCCGAGCAGCGCGCCCGCGCCGATGCCGACGACGGCGATCGCGACACCGACCGCCGCGAACAGCGGGAGCCGCGAGCCGGTACGGCCGCCGCGGCCCCGCTCGTCCCCGTGGTCGTCGGGGCGCACGGGCGGCACATAGGTGGGCTGGGGGGCGCGCGCAGCGGGCGCCCCGCCGTAGCCGTGCGGGCCGCCGCCGTAGCCGGGGGTCTCCGGCTCGGTGATGCGCGGCAGCTGCTGGGTGGCCCCGGCCGGGGCGCCGTGGCCACCCGGTCCGTCGCGGAAGAGGTTCTCGAACCCGGCGGGCGGCTGCGCGCCCCCGGCGGCCGCCGGATGGCCCTGGGCGGGCACGGGCGGTATGTACTGCGTGGCCTCGGCGTCGGAGTGCGCGGCGCCCGCCATCGGGCCCGCGCCGTGCCCGCCGGTGCCCAGGAAGTGCGTCGACTCGGCGGGGCTCTCGGGCGGCAGCGCGCCCGGCCGGACCGGCGGGATGTACTGCGTCGCGCCCTCGTCGCCGCCCGGCACGGGCCCGGCGGCGGGGATGGGCGGCAGCATCTGCGTACGGCCGTCGTCGACCGGCCCCGCGGGGACCGGCGGTATGTACTGGGTGGCCCCGTCAGCGCCGGCGGCCCCAGCAGCACCATTGAGGATCGGCGGCATCGGCGCCCCGGGCCCGCCCTGGGGGTACGTCGGCGGCGCGGCCGACACCTGCGGGTTCTGGCCGTAGGCGTAGGCGGAGTGGTCCTGCGGGCTCGGGTCGTACGACGGCTGCGGCGCCACCGGGGCGCTCTGGTCGTACGACGGCTGCGGCGCCACCGGGGGGGCGCTCTGGTCGTACGACGGCTGCGGCGCCGCCGGCGCGTTCTGGCCGTACGTGTGCGCCGGCGCGCCCTCGGGCGGGAGCGGGCCCGCGCCCCACGCGTCGGGCTGCGCGGCGCCCCACTGCTGGGGCTGCTGGTCCACGGGCAGCGGCCAGCCCTGCTCCGGCTGCCCGGCCGGGGCCTGCTGGTCGGGGCCCCACGGCTGGCCCCAGGTCTGACCGCCGGTCGGCGGCTGCGCGGGCTGCTGCTGCCCGTACGGCTGAGCCCCGTACGGACCGGGCTGCCCGCCCTGGTGCCGGCCCGGCTGCGGTCCGCTGGTGGCCGTCAGCCCCGGGATGAGGGGCTCACCACCGTCGGAGGGCAGCACGATGCCTTCGCGCGCGGGCCGCGCCGAGGGCTCCTCGCCCTGTCCACTCTGCGTCACCGGGACTCCTACGAATGGGGGACTTTCGGAATCGTCGGCTCACGCTACCGGGTCCCCGGAACCCCGTGCCACGCAGCTCAGGACGTGATCTGCCTCCCAGTGACGTCCGTAACAGATCCGGAGCGCCGTGCGCTGTGTCCGCCGCTTCCTGTACGGGGCCTGTCCGTTTCCCGTACGTTCACGCAACGGCGCCCCGTCCGTTCACGCCGCGACCTGCAGCTCCAGGCGCGCCCCGAACTCCCGTACCACCGGCTCCTCCCGGTACGGCTCCAGCCGCTGCTGGAGGTCCTCCAGATACTCCGCGCCCCGGTTGGAGCGCAGGGTCTCCAGGAGTTCCACCGCCTTCAGACCGGTGCTGCACGCCTGCTCGACCTCGCGCTGCTGCACCTGCGCGGTGGCGAGGAGGACGTACCCGATGGCCCGGCGGCGCGCCCGGCTCTCCGGATGCCCGGCCAGCGACTGCTCGGCGCACCGCACCGCCGCCTCCGCCTGGCCCAGGTCGCGGTGGCAGTGCGCCAACTCGTCGGCCAGATAGGCCTCGTCGAAGTGCGCGATCCACGCCGGGTCGTCGCCCGCGGACGGATCGGCCTCCTCCAGCGCCGACACCGCCCGCCCCGAGGCGAGCTGCGCGGACCGGATGTCGCCCATCAGCGCGTGGCCCCGGGCCTCCGCCGCGTGGAACATCGCCTCCGCGCGCGGAGTGACCCGCCCCCGCGCCCCTTCCTGGGCCGCGCGCGCCAACTGGGCGATCTCGCGCGGGTTTCCGAGCTGGGCGGCGAGATGGCTCATGGACGCGGCGAGGACGTACCCGCCGTAGCCGCGGTCGCCCGCCGCCTGCGCCAGCCGCAGGGCCTGGATGTAGTACCGCTGGGCCAGGCCCGGTTGGCCGGTGTCGACGGCCATGTATCCGGCGAGCTCGGTCAACCGGGCGACGGCGGCGAAGAGTTCACGGCCCACCGCCTCCCGGTAGGAGCCGGCCAGCAGGCCCGAGACGACACTGTTGAGGTAGTGCACGACCACCGGGCGGACGTGCCCGCTGCCGTACTGGTGGTCCAGGTCGACCAGGGCCTGGGTCATCGCCTTCACGGCCGCCACGTCGGACAGGCCCACCCGCGGTCCCGCCGACCGCGCCACCTGGGCGTCGGCCGACGAGATCAGCCAGTCGCGGCTGGGCTCGACCAGCGCCGAGGCGGCGACGGAGGAACCGGAGAGGAAGTCGCGCCGGCCCACGTCGCTGCGCCACAGCTCGCAGACCTGCTCGATGGCCCCCAGCACCGTCGGCGAGAACTGGAGACCCACGCCCGAGGCGAGGTTCTTGCCGTTGGCCATGCCGATCTCGTCGATCGTGACCGTACGGCCGAGCTTGCGGCCCAGGGCCTCGGCGATGATCGCCGGGGCGCGCCCGCGCGGCTGCTGTCCGCGCAGCCAGCGGGCCACGGACGTCTTGTCGTAGCGCAGGTCGAGACCGTGCTCGGCACCGCACATGTTGACCCGGCGGGCGAGCCCGGCGTTCGAGCACCCCGCCTCCTGGATGAGCGCCTGCAGCCGTTCGTTCGGCTGCCGCGCGACGAGAGGCCTTGCGGCCATTGGCACTACCCCCTGTGGAGTTCCGCACCGAAAAGTTCCGGCCGAGAAGATCAATGCCCCACGGACACAGCGAAAATGCGAGGCATGTGCTGATTGCACGAGAATTGCCGGGATATCGGCGGAAGCCCGCCCCCCGTCGGTGACTACCCGCTCCCGCGCCCGTTCCTTCCACGCGCCCCCTGGGATGCACCCATGCGCCCCGGAGGCGGAAGCGGTGCTCCTCCCCCGCGCACAGTGGCGTGCGTAACCCCCGGTGACCGCTAGAGTTGTGCTCATCGTGGAAGAGACCATCGCGGGCGCCGACGCCACTCAAATCCCGAAGCAGCGCGGGGAATCGCTGCTGGAGACCGCTGTTCGCTACGCCGAGGAACGTCATTGGGACGTCTTCCCCGGCACCTGGCTGGAAGCCGTCGACAGCGTGCAGCGCTGCTCCTGCGGCGACACGGCGTGTGCGGCACCGGGGGCGCATCCCGCGCGGCCGGACTGGGCGACGCAGGCGACGGGCAGTGCGACCGTCGCGCGCCGGATGTGGCAGAACCAGCCGACCGCCTCGATCCTGCTCCCCACCGGGCGTACGTTCGACGCGATTTCCGTTCCGGAGACGGCCGGGTTCCTCGCGCTGGCGCGGATGGAGCGGATGGAACTGACGCTGGGGCCGGTGACGTTGACACCGGACCGCCGGATGCAGTTCTTCGTGCTGCCGGGGGCATCGGCGAAGGTGCCGGACCTGGTGCGCAAGCTGGGCTGGTCTCTCGGGTCGTTGGACCTCGTGACGTTGGGCGAGGGGATGTACGTGGCGGCGCCGCCCACGCGGTTCGGGTCCCGGGGCGCCGTGCAGTGGGCCTGCCGGCCGACCGCCGCGAATCGGTGGCTGCCGGATGCGGAGGAGTTGATCTCGCCGCTCGCTTATGCGTGCGGGCGGGATCGGTAGCCGTTCGGCGTCGTTGTCGGGTGCGGGTGCGTCGGGGTCGTTCGCGCGGTTCCCCGCGCCCCTGAGAACACCTCACCTGAACGTAGGCTTCTGGCATGACGTCTGCCGTGCGCGTTCGTGGGCTGTGGAAGCGGTTCGGGCAGCAGGTTGCGGTTGCCGGGATCGATCTTGATCTGCCCGCCGGGAAGTTCATCGGGCTCGTCGGGCCGAACGGGGCCGGGAAGACGACCACCCTCTCCATGGTGACCGGGCTGCTGCGGCCCGATCAGGGGTCCGTCGAGGTGGTCGGGCGGGACGTGTGGCGGGATCCCGTGGCGGTGAAGGCGCGGATCGGGGTGCTGCCGGAGGGGCTGCGGCTGTTCGAACGGCTGTCGGGGCGGGAGCTGCTCGCGTACAGCGGGCGGTTGCGCGGGCTGCCCGGTGCCGAAGTCGACCGGCGGGCCACGCAGTTGCTCGACGTCCTGGATCTCGCCGGGGCGCAGCACAAGCTCGTCGTCGACTACTCGACCGGTATGCGCAAGAAGATCGGGCTGGCGACCGCGCTTCTGCACAATCCCGAGGTGCTCTTCCTCGACGAGCCGTTCGAGGGCGTCGATCCGGTGTCCGCGCAGACCATCCGCGGGGTGCTGGAGCGGTACACCGCCTCCGGGGCCACCGTCGTCTTCTCCTCGCATGTGATGGAACTCGTCGAGTCGTTGTGCGACTGGGTGGCGGTGATGGCGGCGGGGCGGATCCGGGCGCACGGGACGCTGGCGGAGGTCCGCGGGTCGGCGCCCTCGCTGCAGCGGGCGTTCCTGGAGCTGGTCGGCGCCGGCGGGCGCGACGGCGGGGCGGATCTCGATTGGCTGGGCGGCGGGGCGGCCCGATGACCGCGCTGACCGCCACCGTCGTACGGCTGAAGCTGTCGCTGTTACGCAATGGGCTCAGGCAGTCCGGTGGGCGGCGGGCCGCGTACGTGGGGTCCGCCGTGCTCGTGCTGGTGTTCGCGGTGTTGCAGCTGCTCGGGCTGATCGCGCTGCGGGGGCATGCGCACGCCGACGCGCTCGTGGTGCTGCTGGTGGGTGTGCTGGGGCTGGGGTGGGCGGTGATGCCGCTGTTCTTTCCCGGTGGGGACGAGACGCTGGATCCGACGCGGCTGGTGATGCTGCCGCTGCGGCCCCGGCCGCTGGTCCGGGCGTTGCTGGCGGCCTCGCTGGTGGGGATCGGGCCGCTGTTCACCGTGCTGATGCTGGTGGGGTCGGTGATCGCGGTGGCGCACGGGGCCGCGGCGTACGTCGTCTCGGTCGGCGCCGTCCTCCTGGGGCTGCTGGTGTGCGTGGCGCTCGCGCGGGCCGTCGCCGCCGCCAATGTGCGGCTGCTGACCAGCCGCAGGGGGCGCGATCTGGCGGTGCTGAGCGGGCTCGTGATCGCGGTGGGCGTACAGGTCGTCAACTTCACGGCGCAACGGCTGGGCACGGCCGGGCTCGGGCAGCTCGATCCCGTGGCGGACGTGGTGCGGTGGCTGCCGCCGGCCTCCGCGGTGGGTGCGGTGGACTCGGTGAGCGAGGGGGCGTACGGCCGCGCGGCGGGGCAGCTGGCGGTCGGTGCGATGGTGCTGGCGGGGCTCGTGGGGGTGTGGGCGCGGAGTCTGGAGCGGCTGATGACCGCGCCGGACGGGTCGACGCTGGGGACCGCCGAGGGGGACGCGCGGGACCGGCGGGGCGGGGCCGGCTGGGCGCGGCTGCTGCCGGGCGGGCGTACTGGGATCGTCATGGAGCGCAGCCTGCGCTATGTCTGGCGCGATCCGAAGACGAAGGCGGCCTGGGTGACCTCGCTCGCGATCGGGCTGATCGTGCCCGTGTTCAACGCGCTGCAGGGCACCGGCTCGATCTATTTCGCGTGCTTCGCCGCCGGGATGCTCGGCATCCAGATGTACAACCAGTTCGGGCAGGACACCTCGGCGTTCTGGATGGTCGCGCTGACGATTTCCTCGCCCCGGGACGCCTACGTCGAACTACGCGCGCGTGCCCTCGCGCTGCTGGTGATCACCCTGCCGTACGCGACGCTGGTGACCGTGGTGACGACCGCGCTGCTCGGGGACTGGCCGCGGCTTCCCGAGGTGCTGGGGCTGTCGCTGGCGCTGCTCGGCGCGATGCTGACGACCGGCGCCTGGACGTCGGCCCGCTTCCCCTACTCGATCCCGCAGGAGGGCTACAAGAACGTGGCTCCCGGGCAGACCGGGCTGGCCTGGATCTCCATCGTCGGCGGGATGGTCGCGGCCGCCCTGCTGTGCGCTCCGGTCATCGCGCTGACGATCTGGCTGAACATCACCGTGGACGGCGAGATGTGGAGCTGGGTGCTGTTGCCGGCGGGCGCGGTGTACGGGACGGCGATCACCCTGCTGGGCCTGCGGCTGGCGTCCCCCCGCGTGGCGGACCGCCTGCCGGAGATCCTGGCGGCGGTGAGCAAGGGCTGAAGCGAAGCCCGTGCCCTCGCGCGCGGGCTGCCCTAGGGCGCCAGCACGCCGTCCAGGAACGGTTCGATCGCCGTGCGCCAGGCCTCCGGCTGGTCGTAGTGGACGAGGTGGCCGGCGTCGGCGACCTCCGCGTACTCGCCGCGCGGGAGCACCCGGACCATCTCCTGGGCCTCGGCCCGGCCCAGCTCGCCGTCCAGCCCGCGGACGACCAGCGCGGGGCACTGGACCTGGGTGAGCTCCTCCCAGTGGGCGTCGTAGACCCAGGTCTCGCGGGACTTCAGCATCTGCTCGGGTGCGAAGACGGGGCGCCAGCCGTCGGGGGACTCCTGCATGACCTCGGCGTAGAACTCGCCGCGGGAGGGGTTGGGGCGCTCCACCCAGGGGTCGTCCTCGCCGAACCACTTGCGGACGTCGGCGAGGGTGGCGAAGGGGAGGGGCCAGGACTTGAACCAGTCGGCCCACTCGCGCTGCGAGGCCGAGCCGAGCGCGGAGGCCCGCATGTCGCAGAGGATCACGGCGCGCACCAGGTCGGGGCGTCTCGCGGCGAGCTGCCAGGCGGTGAGCGCTCCCATCGCGTGGCCGATGAGGACGGCCGGGGTGAGGCCGAGCTGCTCCAGGGCGGCCTCCGCGTCCTCGACATACGCCTCACGGGTGAAGGCGGCCTCGGGGGGCTTCTCGCTCTGGCCGTGGCCGCGCTGGTCGAGGGCCACAGCTCGATGCCGCTCGGAGAGCCAGCGGGCCGTGGACGCCCAGTGCGAGGCGCGGCCCATCAGCCCGTGCAGTAACAGGACCCCGGAGGTGCCCTCGGGGTCGGCGCCGGACGCGGAGGCGGTGCCGTGGTGGCCGTCCCGGCCGCCGGTCGACTGGGCGGGGATCATGGCGTCCGGTCCGCTCCTGGGCTGATCGGCCTTGGGAGGGTCGCCGAACTCCCAGGCCGCCAGGCGTACGCCCCCCGCCCCGGTCACGTCGATGCGTCGCGCCATGGATCCTGGCACCCCCCTAGCCGTCGTACCGCTGTGCTGCCGATGCCCTAGTGCTGCCTTCGCTCTGCCCTCGATCACCCGCAGGCTATCGAATGCCCTTTCGAGAAATGCACTCTCCGCGACCAAGACCCCTCGTTCGAGTGACCTTCCCCAAGGAATGATCGCCGCTGTCGAGGGGAGATCTTCAGCGGGAGGCGGACCGCTCGGGGAAAACGGTCCGAGGGGAACGACCCTGGGAGCTCGGGGCTCCGGGTCGAAACAGGGGAGGACAGGCCCCGGTGCCGAACGGCACCGGGGCCCTCCACTGCTCTGCGGCACATCATCCCCGCCCCCCTCAGGTCATATGCCTCACGCGACAGCGTGGCACGCGAACGGTCCGCGCGCTGCCATTCGACACAGGGAATCTGCGATTCGACAACATCGCCGGGATGTATCAACTACCCCAGGAGCAACAGGAGTTGAACATCGCTCAGCATTTCAACAAGCGCCGGGCGACTGCCGGGCGATCGTTCACCGCTTGGCGACGAACACATGGGACGCGACGTCCGACTCCAGCTCGGCCGCCTCGCCACCGCTGCCGACCAGCACCCCGCCCGCCGACTCCGTCACGCTCACCACCGAACCGGGCTGCACGCCCGCCCGGCGCAGCGTGTACATCAGCTGCGCGTCCGTCTGGATCGGCTCGCCGATCCGGCGTACGACGACCGTCTTGCCCTCCGCGCCCGGGTCCAGGTCGGCCAGCGAGACCATGCCCTCGTCCAGGAACGGATCGGCGCCGTCCTTCTCGCCCAGCTCCTCCAGGCCCGGGATCGGATTGCCGTACGGCGACTCGGTGGGGTGCCGCAGCAGCTCCAGCACCCGGCGCTCCACGGCCTCGCTCATCACATGCTCCCAGCGACACGCCTCGGCGTGGACCTGCTCCCACTCCAGGCCGATCACATCGACGAGCAGACACTCGGCCAGCCGGTGCTTGCGCATCACGCGCGTGGCCAGCCGGCGGCCCTCGTCCGTCAGCTCCAGGTGCCGGTCACTGGCCACGGAGACCAGGCCGTCGCGCTCCATGCGCGCCACCGTCTGGCTCACCGTCGGCCCGCTCTGGTCGAGGCGCTCGGCGATCCGGGCCCGCATGGGGACCACACCCTCCTCCTCCAGCTCGAGGATGGTGCGGAGATACATCTCCGTGGTGTCGATCAGTCCGGACATTCGTGTGCCCCTCGATGAGATCTGCCGAAGGCTCGACGGCTCTCCGGCGCGTGCGCTGGCCCTGGCTCCAATTCTGCCGGATACCACTGACAACCGTGCCTCGCCGGGGAAACCGGGCGGTTACGCGGAGCCCCCGGCCGTATTGACACGGCAATGGTCCAGACCGCACGGTGATCAGCGACACGGACCCCGACGGCGAAGGAGCCCCCTCGGATGAGCGCCCGCAGCGACCAGGAACTCGCCGCCCGCTTCCTCGACGCCGCGATCGGCCTGCTGGAGCGGGTCCGCGACGAGGAGGCCGACGCCGTACGGGCCGCCGGCACGCTCCTCGCCGACACCGTGGCCGCCGGCGGCCGGCTCTTCGCCTTCGGCGCCGGGCACTCCTCCCTCCCCGCCCAGGACCTCGTCTACCGCGCGGGCGGCCTCGCCCTGATGAACCTGCTCGCCGTCCCCGGACTCGTCGGCGTCGACGTCATGCCCGCCACCCTCGGCTCCGCCCTGGAACGCGTCGACGGCCTCGCGAGCACCGTCCTCGACACCTCCCCGCTCCGCGCCGGCGACGCCCTCGTGATCATCTCGCTCTCCGGCCGCAACGTCCTGCCCGTCGAGATGGCCCTCAAGGCGCGCGCCCTCGGCGTGAAGGTCATCGGCGTGACCTCGGTGGCGTACGCCGCCGAGACCGCACCCCGCAACCCCACCGGCACCTTCCTCAAGGACCACTGCGATGTCGTCCTCGACTCGAAGATCGCCGTGGGCGACGCCGAACTCACCCTCGACAGCGTCCCGGCCCCCTTCGCCCCCGCCTCCACCGTCGTCACCTCGGCCCTCCTCCAGGCCGTCATGGCCACCGCCGCCGGCACCCTCGCCGACCGCGGCGTCCAGCCCCCCATGCTGCGCTCCGGCAACGTCGACGGCGGCCACGACTGGAACGCGCGCGTGCTGAAGGAGTACGCCGACCGGATCTTCTACCAGCGCTGAACGTCCGGCGTTGAACGACTGGCGTTGAACGTCCGGCACTGAACGACCGGCACGCGCGCGTGCGTGCGTCAGGCGGGGTCGCCCCGCCCCGCCAGGTCCGCCAGGTCCAGCGCCGAAGCTATGCGCACCGCGACATCCTCGGCGTACATCGCGTCCGATCGCTCGAAGGAGGTACGGCCGGCGCCCCGCAGGAACGTCACCACACCCAGCGTGCGGCCCCGGCTGCGCAGCACCGCGCACAGCGCGTGCACCGTGTCCTGCGGCCACTGCCGCGCCCGCGCCCACTCCCGCGTCTCCTCGGCCGGCCCGCTCCCCGCGCCCGCCCGCACCGAACCGGCCCGCGCGACGCACTGCAACGCCGGATGCCCCTCCGGATACCGGACCGGCAGACCGGCGTAACCGGTCAGCGCGCTCGGGCCCGGGCCACCCGACGGCGTGGCCGCGACCCGGACCAGCCGCAGCGGCACCACCGTCTCCGCGTCCGCCGCCGCGCCGCCCGCGATCCGGTCGACCAGCGCGTGGTCGGCGAACCCCGCCAGCGCGAAGTCGAGATGGACCGTGGCCGCCTCCGCCGGGTCCTCGCACTCGGCCGCCGCACGCGCCGCCCGGTGCAACTGGTTCGTACGGAACCGCAGCAGCGCCGCCTCCTGCTCGCCCTGCCTGGCCTCCGTGACGTCCTGGAACAGCCAGCCCACACCGAGCGGCACCGGCTCCTCCGCGAGCGGCGAGGCCAGCCGCAGAAAACCGCTCCGCCAGCAGCGCCGCCGCTCCCCCTCCGGGGTGCGCACCCCCACCCACACCTCTGCCGGAGCGGGCGGGGCTCCCTCCGCGAGGACATGCGTCAGCGCGTTCTCCAGCTCCTCCACACCCTGGGTCAGCAGCTCGCCCAGCGGACGGCCCAGCACCGCCGTACGCCCCGTGCCGAGCGCACGGGCGGCGTGCGCGTTGACCACGGCGGGCCGCAGGTCCGCGTCGACGAGGACGACCCCCCAGGCGGCGTCGTCGAACAGCGCCTCGCTGAGCGCGATGGACCGCTCCAGATCGATCTGGGCATGCACCTCGCTGAAGGCGCAGTACAGTCCGGCCGGCTTGCCGTCCGGACCGCGCACGGCGGCCGACTGGGTACGGACGAGCACCCGGCCCCCGTCCTTCGTCAGCAGCGCGAACTCGTGCACCTGGCGGCCCGACGCGTGCATCGCCGACATCAGCCGCGTCTCGACCTCCTCGGCGTCCGCCTCCCGCACCGCCCACCCGGCGAAGCCCTGCCGGCCCACGGCCTCCGCCGCGCTCCAGCCGAGGATCCGCTCCGCCTCGCGGTTCCAGTGGGTGACGACCCCGTCGGCGTCGAAGGCGCACAGGGCCGCGTCCATGCCGTCGAGCAGCGCGGCAAGGAGATCAGCACCGTCGGGGCCGCCGGGGCCGCCGGGATCCTCCGACCGGTCGTGCCCGTCCGGCTGCTCGGGCTCGTCCGGCCCCAGTTCGTCGGTGGTCCCCTTACGTCGGGAAGCACTCACCTGGACCCCCTGCAGGTTCGCTCACTTGCCCCCATTCAACTCGAACGTGACGCAGCCCACATATGGTTCCCGCAAGATTGCATGGGAATCGTTGCACCGCCGCCGTCGCCGCCGTCACACCGGAACGGGCATCAGCCTCAGGTCGACCCATTCCGCCGTCTCGCCGTCCAGCACATACCGATCGACCTCGGTGAAGCCACGCGCGCGTGCGAAACGGAGCCCGTCCTCGTTGACGGCCAGAACACACGTCTCGACCGCACCGGCGCCCAGCACACGCGCGTGCCCGAGAGCATGCTCGTAGAGCTCCGCCCCGTACCCCCGCCGACGGAACTCGGGCAGCACGCGCGCGATGACGGTCACCACCCCGTCCTCGGCCGGCGGCCGCACCGTGGAGCAGCCGACCAGCACCTCACCGACGTACGCGTTCTCCAACCGGTTGCGTCCCGCCCGCTCCCGCACCTCGGCCGGCAACATCGCGGCCGGCGGCACGATCACGTTGTGGACGTAACGCCACTGCTCCAGCGCGGTCTCACCAGCGACCGTCTCGACACGAAGATCACTCACCGCACAAGCGAACCGCGCCCCCACGCGCGCGTCAACGCCGCGGCTCGTCGACGTCTCGGAAAAAAGACTTGAGCGGCCCGGCACAGCTTCCTAAGGTGGCGGGCATCGCAGAAAGGAGGTGACCGGTAGATGCATGACAACCGGACGCGCGAGGTGGCTGCGGGCTAGCGGCCCGCCACCACACCCTGTGCGGTGCCGGACCAGCGTGTGCGAGACGCACGCGGCCGGCCAATCCAACGCAGTCACCCGACCCGCGAGTCGCCGGTACGTCCGGCCGGCCCCTCCATATGGAGGACCAGACTCGCGGGTCGTCTGCGTTTCCGATGCCACCAGGGCGTTTCGGAGAAGATTTCGCAGGCAGTACGCTGGGGAACATGCTTTCGCTCGTTCGACGCCGCCACGTGGACTTCGTCCGCGTCACGAGCATGGGCTGTCGGCGCTCCGCCTGACCCAGCCCCCTTCTCTGCTTCTCCCCTTTCGGCAGCTGGGCTCCGCCCTACCCTCGGCGGCCGCCCGTGCCCCGTACACCCCGCGGACGCATTCCATGACGCACATCGCGACGGCATCGTCGTACGACCAACTCCCCCTCATCGATCTGTCGGCCGCCGACCGTGGCCCCCAGGCGCGTGCGCTGCTCCACGGGCAGCTGCACAGTGCCGCCCATGACGTGGGTTTCTTCCAGCTCGTCGGGCATGGGGTCGGCGCGGAGGAGACCGCCCGGCTCGTCGGAGCCATGCATGCCTTCTTCCGGCTGCCGGAGGCCGAGCGGCTCGCCCTCGACAACGTGAACTCGCCGCACTTCCGGGGGTACACGCGCACCGGCGACGAGCGGACCGGAGGGCGGCAGGACTGGCGGGACCAGCTCGACATCGGGGCGGAGCGGGCGGCCCGGGTGCCGGGGCCCGGCGAGCCCTCGTACTGGTGGCTGCAAGGGCCCAACCAGTGGCCGGGCGGACTGCCCGAGCTGCGGGAGGCCGCGCTGGGGTGGATCGACCGGCTCAGCGGGGTCGCCGAGCGGCTGTTGCGGGAGCTGCTCGCCTCCATCGGCGCCGATCCCGCGTTCTACGACTCCGTCTTCGGGGACCACGCGCATCCGCATCTGAAGCTGGTGCGCTATCCGGGGAGCTCGGGGGACGGGGCCGGGCAGGGGGTGGGCGCCCACAAGGACTACGGGTTCCTGACGCTGCTGCTCCAGGACCGGGTCGGCGGGCTCCAGGTGCAGCGGGAGGACGGGCTGTTCCATGACGTGCCCCCGGTGGAGGGGGCCTTCGTGGTGAACCTCGGGGAGCTGTTGGAGGTGGCGACCAACGGGTATCTCGTCGCCACCAACCACCGGGTCGTGTCCCCGCCGGACGCGGTGGAGCGGTTCTCGGTGCCGTTCTTCTACAACCCCCGGCTGGACGCCCGCGTGGAGCCGCTGCTCTTCCCGTACGCCTCCGCCGCTCCCGGGGTGACGGACGATCCGGGGAACCCGCTGTTCGCGGAGTACGGGTACAACGAGCTGAAGGGCAAGCTGCGGGCGCATCCGCTGGTGGCGCGGCGGCATCACGCGGAGCTGCTCAGCCCCGCGTGAGCACGCCGCGTACGGCTCAGTGCGCGATGTCCTCGTAGCCCTCGATCTCCCGGGGGCCACGGGTGCCCGGGCCGATGTAGCGGGCGGAGGGGCGGACCAGGCGGCCGGTGCGCTTCTGCTCGAGGATGTGGGCCGACCAGCCGGCGGTGCGGGCGCACGTGAACATCGAGGTGAACATGTGCGCCGGGACCTCGGCGAAGTCGAGGACGATCGCCGCCCAGAACTCGACGTTCGTCGCCAGCACGCGGTCGGGGCGGCGGGCGTGGAGTTCGGCGAGGGCGGCCTTCTCGAGGGCTTCGGCGATCTCGAAGCGGGGGGCGCCGAGTTCGCGGGCCGTGCGGCGCAGGACGCGGGCGCGGGGGTCCTCGGCGCGGTAGACGCGGTGGCCGAAGCCCATGAGGCGTTCACCCTGGTCGAGGGCGCGCTTGACGTAGGCCTCGGCGTCGCCGGTGCGCTCGATCTCCTCGATCATGTGCAGGACGCGGGAGGGCGCGCCGCCGTGGAGGGGCCCGGACATGGCTCCCACGGCGCCGGAGAGGGCGGCGGCCACGTCGGCGCCGGTGGAGGCGATGACGCGGGCGGTGAAGGTGGAGGCGTTCATGCCGTGTTCGGCGGCGGAGGTCCAGTAGGCGTCGACGGCCTTGACGTGCTTGGGGTCGGGCTCGCCGCGCCAGCGGATCATGAAGCGTTCGACGACGGAGTGGGCCTTGTCGATCTCGCTCTGCGGGACCATGGGGCGGCCCTGGCCGCGGGCGGACTGGGCGACGTAGGACAGGGCCATGACGGCGGCGCGGGCGAGGTCCTCGCGGGCCTGTCCGGCATCGATGTCCAACAGCGGCTTGAGGCCCCAGACCGGGGCGAGCATGGCGAGGGCGGACTGGACGTCGACGCGGATGTCGCCGGAGTGGACGGGGATGGGGAAGGGCTCGGCGGGCGGCAGGCCGGGGTTGAAGGCGCCGTCGACGAGGAGGCCCCAGACATTGCCGAACGAGACGTGGCCGACCAGGTCCTCGATGTCGACGCCCCGGTATCGCAGGGCGCCGCCTTCCTTGTCCGGTTCGGCGATCTCCGTCTCGAACGCGACGACTCCTTCGAGTCCGGGTACGAAGTCGGACATCAGGCGGCTCCTCGTGAGGGTGTGCGGCGGGTTGTGGCGCCGGCGGGTCCACAGCGCCGGTGGGGCACTCGTCGTGGCATCTGCACCATATCCCCGAGTGTCACCCTTGGGGAGAGGTGCGGCACTCAGTGCCACGCGGTCCCCGGAGGTGTCCCATACGGCAGGATGGCCACGTGACCGCTCACGACTCCGTCTACTCCGGGCCCGTGCCCGATCCCGCCGGTATGCGCAAGCAGTACCGGGCGGAGGGGCTCGACGAGGCGGATCTGGCCGCCACGCCCGTGGAGCAGTTCGCGCGCTGGTTCAAGGACGCGGCTGTCGAGGCGCATCTCTTCGAGCCGAACGCGATGGTCGTGTCCACCGCGGACGCGGAGGGGCGGCCCAGTTCGCGGACGGTGCTGCTGAAGCAGTTCGACGAGCGGGGGTTCGTCTTCTACACGAACTACGAGTCCCGCAAGGCCCGTGATCTCGCCGAGAACCCGTATGTGTCGTTGCTCTTTCCGTGGCATCCGATGGCCCGGCAGGTCATCGTGCGGGGGGTGGCCCGGCGGACGGGGCGGGACGAGACCGCGGCGTACTTCCGGACCCGGCCGCACGGGTCGCAGCTGGGGGCGTGGGCGAGCGGCCAGTCGTCGGTGATCGCCGGGCGTGCCGAGCTCGATGCCTCCTATGCCGAGCTGAGGGCGCGGTATCCGGAGGGTGAGCAGGTGCCGGTGCCGCCGCACTGGGGTGGGTTCCGGGTGGTGCCGGAGTCGGTGGAGTTCTGGCAGGGGCGGGAGAACCGGCTGCACGACCGGCTGCGGTACGCGGCCCGGGCGGACGGCGCCTGGTCGGTGGAGCGGCTCAGTCCCTGAGGGGCGCCGACCTTCGCGGCGGGTTCAGAGCCTGCCCCAGACGTCCAGGTCCACGATCACCTGGAAGTGGTCCCCCGTCAGCGCTCCCTCGTGTCCAGCAGCCCGTCCAGGAGTCCCGCCCACTGTGCCACGACGCGTGCGCGGCGGCCGGTGTCGTCGGTGAGGAGGTTGGCGAGGCCGAGGCCGCGGGCCATGTCGAGGAGGCCCTGGACGGTTTCGCGGACGCCGGGGACGGATTCGTCGGCGCCGAGGAGTTCGAGGGCGACGCGGTGGGTCTCGCGGCCGACGCGGGCCTCCAGTTCGGTGACGCGGGGGCCGAGCTGTTCCTCGTTGGAGGCGGCGACCCAGAGGTGGAGGGCGGCGCGGAAGAGGGGGCCGGTGTAGACGTCGACGAGGGCGGTCAGTACCTCGCGGCGGTCGGCGCCGCCTTCGGGGAACAGATCGCGCAGGGCCAGGCAGCGTTCCTCGGCGACGTACTCGACGGCCGCGGTGAAGAGGTCTTCGCGGGTGGGGAAGTGGTGCTGGGCGGCGCCGCGGGAGACGCCCGCGCGTTCGGCGACGACGGAGACCGTGGAGCCGGCCCAGCCGTGTTCGGCGAGGCAGGCGACGGCGGCCTCCAGGAGGCGCTGCCGGGTGGCCCGGCTGCGGTCCTGTTTGGGGACACGGTCGCCGGAGGGCCGGTCACCGGAGGGCCGGTCGGCCGCGGTCACAGCACCCATGCGGGATCCCGTCGTTCGAGGAAGGCCGTCATGCCCTCGCGGGCGGGCGCGGAGGAGAACAGCCGGGCCGAGAGTGCGGTGAGCTGGGCCGCGTCCCGGTCGAATGTCTCCAGCACCCTAGCCGTGAGCAGCTGTTTCGTCTCGGCGAGGGCCTGGGGGGCGGATCTGCGCAGTCCGTCGAGGACGGGGGCGAGGACGGCGTCGACGTCGTCGCCGGTGGTGGTGAGCAGGCCGATGCGGGCGGCCTCGGGGGCGTCGAAGCGTTCACCGGTGAGGTAGTAGCGGGTGAGGGCGCGGGGGTCGGTGCGGGGCAGCAGGGGGAGGGAGATGACGGCGGGGGCGACGCCGATGCGGACCTCGGTGAACGCGAAGGTGGCCGGGGTGGCGGCGGCGGTGATGTCACAGGCGGCGAGCAGGCCGAGGCCGCCGGCCCGGACATGGCCGGTGACGCGGGCGACGACGGGCCGGGGCAGTGCGACGAGCTGCCGGAGGAGGGCCACGAAGGTGTCGGGGGCGGGCGGGTCGCGCAGGTCGGCTCCGGCGCTGAAGGTGTTTCCGGTGTGGGTGAGGACGACGGCGCGGACGCCGGGGTCCTCGGCGCAGTCGGTGAGCGCGGCGGTGAGTTCGCCGACGAGGGCGGCGGAGAGGGCGTTGCGGGTGTCGGGTGCGTCGAGGGTGAGGGTCTCGACGCCCCGCTCGCGGGTGCGGCCGACCAGGGTCATGGGGTCGTCTCCCTGAGCTGCCGGCGCAGGATCTTGCCGGAGACCGCGCGCGGTACGGCGTCGAGGAAGGTGACGTGGCGGACGCGTTTGTAGGGGGCGACGCGTTCGGCGACGTACATCGCGATCTCTCCCTCGGAGAGGTCGGGGGCGGTGGGCTGGCGGACGACGAAGGCGTGCGGGACCTCGTTGCCGTCGTCGTTGTAGACGCCGATGACGGCCGCGTCGGCGACGGCGGGGTGGGTGAGGAGGAGGGCCTCGAGTTCGGCGGGGGCGACCTGGAAGCCCTTGTACTTGATGAGCTCCTTGACGCGGTCGACGACGAAGAGCCAGCCGTCGTCGTCGACGCGTCCGATGTCGCCGGTGTGCAGCCAGCCGTCGGGGTCGATCATGGCGGCGGTGGCGTCGGGGCGGCCCAGGTAGCCCTTCATGACCTGGGGTCCCCGGATGAGGATCTCGCCGTCCTCGCCCGGGCCGAGGTCCTTGGCGGGGTCGTCGAGGGAGACGATCCGCATCTCGGTGCCGGCGATGAGCCTGCCGACGGTTCCGGCGGGGGCGGCGCGCATGGCGTCGAGGGGGACGACATGGGTGCCGGGGGACAGTTCCGTCATGCCGTACGCCTGGCCGACGGGCGGCAGGTTCAGGCGGTCGGCGCAGGCGGCGGCGAGGCCGGCGTCCAGGGGTGCGGCGGCGCTGATGACGTACCGCAGGGACGACAGGTCGTACTGGGCGACCGCCGGGTGTTTGGCGAGGGCGAGGACGATCGGCGGGGCGACGTACAGGCCGGTGATGCGGTGGTTCTGGATGGCGGCGAGGAAGGTGTCGAGGTCGAAGCGGGGCAGGACGACGACCGTGGCGCCCTGCCTGAGGGGCGCGTTCATCAGGGCGGTGAGGCCGTAGATGTGGAAGAAGGGGAGGACGGCGAGGATGCGGTCGCCGGGGCCGGCCGGCATCGACGGTTCGAGCTGGGCGAGGTTGGTGGCGATCTGCCGGTGGGTGAGCATGACGCCCTTGGGCGTGCCGGTGGTGCCGGAGGAGTACGGCAGGGCGGCCACGTCCTCCACCGGGTCGATGTCGATCCGCGGCTCGGGGGCGGCGGAGGCGAGCATGTCGATCAGGGACCGGTGACCGGGCGCGCTGTCGCAGACGAAGATCTCCTGGACGCCGCCGGCGAGTTCGGCGGCGCGGCGGGCGGTCTGCAGGAACGGTGAGACGGTGACGATCCAGCGGGCCCGGGAGTCGTCGAGCTGTTTGGCGAACTCCTCGGCGGTGGCGAGCGGATGCACGGTGGTGACGGAGGCGCCCGCGCGCGTGGCGGCGTAGAAGGCGAGGGGGAAGGCGACGGTGTTGGGGCTGTGCAGGGCCAGTACGTCGCCCTTGCGGACCCCGGCCTCGGCGAGGGCGGCGGCGACACGCCGGTGGAACCGGTCCACCTGCTCGTAGGTGAGGGTGGTGCCGTCCGTGCCGTCGATCAGCGCGGGCAGCTCGCCGAAGGCGGCGGCGCGGCCCAGGACGGCGTCGTGGATGGGGAGTTCTACGGGCGGGACGTCTGCGTACGCGCTGCGGAACACGGTTCCTCCAAGACGGTTCAGCCAGACGGTCAGTACGACTTGGGCAGGCCCAGGGTCTGGTGGGAGACGTAGTTGAGAATCATCTCCCGGCTCACCGGGGCGATACGGGCCACGCGCGAGGCCGTGATCAGTCGGGCGAGGCCGAACTCGGCGGTGAGGCCGTTGCCGCCGAGGGTCTGCACCGCCTGGTCCACGGCCCGCACACAGGCCTCCCCGGCCGCGTACTTGGCCATGTTGGCGGCCTCGCCCGCGCCGACGTCGTCGCCCGCGTCGTAGAGGTGGGCGGCCTTCTGCATCATCAGGCGGGCCAGTTCGAGCTCGATGTGAGCCTGGGCGAGGGGGTGGGCGATGGCCTGGTGGGCGCCGATGGGGGTCTTCCAGACCGTGCGGTCACGGGCGTACTCGACGGCCTTGGCGAGGGCGTGGCGGCCCATGCCGATCGCGAAGGCGGCCGTCATGATCCGCTCCGGGTTGAGGCCGGCGAAGAGCTGGAGGAGGCCGGCGTCCTCGTCGCCGACGAGGGCTTCGGCGGGCAGCCGGACGTCGTCCAGGACCAGTTCGAACTGCTTCTCCACGCTGTGCAGTTCCATGTCGATCCTGCGGCGGGTGAAGCCGGGGGCGTCGCGCGGGACGATGAACAGGCAGGGTTTGAGGTTGCCGGTGCGGGCGTCTTCCGTGCGGCCGACGATCAGGGTGGCGTCGGCGATGTCGACGCCGGAGACGAAGACCTTGCGGCCGGTGAGCAGCCAGTCGGCGCCGTCGCGGCGGGCGGTGGTGGTGATGCGGTGGCTGTTGGAGCCGGCGTCGGGTTCGGTGATGCCGAAGGCCATGAGGCGGGTGCCGTCCGCGAGGGCGGGGAGCCACTGCTGTTTCTGGGCTTCCGTGCCGAAGCGGGCGATGACCGTGCCGCAGATCGCCGGGGAGACGATCATCATGAGGAGGGGGTTGCCCGCGGCGCCCATCTCTTCGAGGACGAGGGAGAGTTCGGTGATGCCGCCGCCGCCTCCTCCGTAGGTCTCGGGGAGGTTGACACCGATGTAGCCGAGTTTCGCCGCCGCCTGCCAGAGGTCGCCGGTGTCGGTGTGGGCCTTGGCGAAGGAGGCGACCGCCTTGCGGAGTGCCTTGTGCTCGTCGGATTCGATCAGGGTCGTCACTGTGGCTCCTTCGGGTGCGGGTCGTATGTGGTTGGTCGCGCAGTTCCCCGCGCCCCTGAGGTCAGTTGCTCTCGACGACCGCCAAGAGCGCACCGACCTGCACCTGCTGTCCTTCCGTCACCTGGACCTCCGTCACCGTTCCTGCCGCCGGGGCCGAAATGACGTGTTGCATCTTCATCGCTTCGACCCACACCAGCGGTTCGCCCGCTTCGACACTCGATCCGGTGATCAGAGCTGGCGCCAGTTTGACGACCGTGCCCGGCATCGGGGCCAGGAGCGAGCCGGGGGCGTGCTGGGTCTCCGGGGCCGGGAAGCGTGGGAGGGCCGTCAGGGTGGTGGCGTTCACATGGACGCGGTCGCCGTGGCGGGCCACCTCGTAGCGGTGGCGTACGCCGTCTATCTCCAGGACGACCAGGGACGGGTCCGCGTGGACGACCTGGACGCCCTCGGCCGTGAGGCCGGCCCGGCCGTGTGTGTACGCGACCTCGATCTCCTCGCCCCCCATCGCGTACCGCTTGGTCTGCGGCTGGGACGGCAGGTTGCGCCAGCCGCCGAAGCGCGACCCCCGGCAGGCCTCCGCGAGCGCGGCGGCGAGCGGGGCGTGCGGGTCGGCGGTCGAAGAGGTCAGGTCGGTGAGGTGACGGTCGTAGAAACCCGTCGTCATCCGGGCCGACGTGAACTCCTCGTGCCGCAGGGAGCGGATCAGGAGGTCGCGGTTGGTGGGCGGGCCGTGGAGGACGGTGCGTTCCAGGGCGCCCGACAGTTTCCGCAGGGCCTCCGCGCGCGTGGGCGCGTGGGCGACGATCTTCGCGAGCATCGGGTCGTAGTGGACGCCGATCTCGTCGCCGTCGGCGTAGCCGGTGTCCAGGCGGACGGCGTCCGGGACGGTCAGCCGGTGCAGGGTGCCGGTCTGGGGGGTCCAGCCGGTCGCGGGGTCCTCGGCGTAGAGGCGGGCCTCGACCGCGTGGCCACGCGCGCGTGGCGGTTCGGGGGTGAGGGCGGCGCCTTCCGCGACGCGGATCTGCTCGGCGACGAGGTCGAGGCCGAAGACGGCTTCGGTGACGGGGTGTTCGACCTGGAGGCGGGTGTTCATCTCGAGGAAGTGCGCGCGGCCGCCCTCGACCAGGAACTCGACCGTGCCCGCGCCGACGTAGGAGACGGCGTGCGCGGCCCGTACGGCCAGCTCCCGCAGTTCCTCGTCCAGGGCCGCGGGGAGTCCGGGCGCCGGCGCCTCCTCGATCACCTTCTGGTGGCGGCGCTGGAGGGAGCAGTCGCGGGTGCCGAGCGCCCACACCGTGTCGTGGGTGTCGGCGAGGATCTGGACCTCGACATGGCGGCCGTTCTCGACGTACGGCTCGATGAACACCTCGCCGTCGCCGAAGGCGCTCGCGGCCTCCGCGCGGGCGGCCTCCAGGGCGGCCGGCAGGTCCGCCAGGCGGCGTACGACCCGCATGCCGCGGCCTCCGCCGCCCGCCGCCGCCTTCACCAGCACCGGCAGGTCGGATTCCCCGACGTCCGTGAGCGGCGCCAGCCCCATCAGCCGCTTGGCGCGCGTCTTGGACGCCATCGCCTCGATGGCCTGCGGCGGCGGGCCGATCCAGACGAGTCCCGCGTCCAGGACTTCCCGGGCGAAGTCCGCGTTCTCGGAGAGGAAGCCGTAGCCGGGGTGCACGGCGTCCGCACCGGCCGCGACGGCCGCCTTCACGATCAGGTCGGCGCGCAGGTAGGTGTCCGCGGGGGCCGCCCCCGGCAGTCGTACGGCCGTGTCGGCCACGCGCGCGTGGAGGGCGTTCGCGTCGGCGTCCGAGTGCACGGCGACCGTCCGGATTCCCGACGCACCGCAGGTGCGGAAGATCCGGCAGGCGATCTCGCCGCGGTTCGCGACCAGGACAGAAGTAATCATGGGCCTCACATCCGGAAGACGCCGAAGCCACCGCGCACGCCCTCGTAGGGCGCGGTGTGGATCGCGGACAGGCACATTCCCAGGACCGTGCGGGTGTCGCGCGGGTCGATGACGCCGTCGTCGTAGAGCCGCCCGGACAGGAACATCGGCAGCGACTCGGACTCGATCTGCTGTTCCACCAGGGCGCGCAGGGCGGCGTCGGCGTCCTCGTCGTACGGCTGTCCCTTCGCGACGGCCGACTGGCGGGCGACGATCGACAGGACGCCGGCGAGCTGCTGCGGGCCCATGACGGCCGACTTGGCGCTGGGCCAGGCGAAGAGGAAACGGGGGTCGTAGGCGCGGCCGCACATGCCGTAGTGGCCGGCGCCGTAGGAGGCGCCCATGAGGACGGACAGGTGCGGGACGCGGCTGTTGCCGACCGCGTTGATCATCATCGCGCCGTGCTTGATGATGCCGCCCTGCTCGTACTCCTTGCCGACCATGTAGCCGGTGGTGTTGTGCAGGAAGAGGAGCGGGATGTTCCGCTGGTTGGCGAGCTGGATGAACTGGGCGGCCTTCTGGGACTCGGCGCTGAACAGGACGCCCTGGGCGTTGGCCAGGATGCCGACCGGGTAGCCGTGCAGCGCGGCCCAGCCGGTCACGAGGCTCGTCCCGTACAGGGGCTTGAACTCGTCGAAGTCGGAGCCGTCGACGATCCGGGCGATCACCTCGCGCGGGTCGAAGGGGATCTTGAGGTCGCCGGGGACGATGCCGAGGAGGTCCTCGGGGTCGTACTTGGGGGGCTCGGCCGGGTCCGGGTCGTCGTACGCCTTGCGGTGGTTGAGGCGGGCGACGACCCGGCGGGCCTGGCGCAGCGCGTCCCGTTCGTCGACGGCGAAGTAGTCGGCGAGACCGGACACGCGCGCGTGCATCTCGGCGCCGCCCAGCGACTCGTCGTCGCTCTCCTCACCGGTGGCCATCTTCACGAGCGGCGGTCCGCCGAGGAAGACCTTCGCCCGCTCCTTGACCATGATCACGTGGTCGGACATGCCGGGGATGTAGGCGCCGCCCGCCGTGGAGTTGCCGAAGACGACGGCGACGGTGGGGATGCCGGCGGCGGAGAGCCGGGTCAGGTCGCGGAAGATGGCGCCCCCGGGGATGAAGATCTCCTTCTGGGACGGCAGATCGGCGCCGCCGGACTCCACCAGGCTGATGCAGGGCAGCCGGTTGGCGAGGGCGATGTCGTTGGCGCGCAGGGCCTTCTTCAGCGACCAGGGGTTGCTGGCGCCGCCGCGCACGGTGGGGTCGTTGGCGGTGATCAGGCACTCGACGCCCTCGACGACCCCGATCCCGGTGACGAGGGAGGCGCCGACCGTGTAGTCGCTGCCCCAGGCGGCGAGCGGGGACAGCTCCAGGAACGCGGTGTCGGGGTCGAGGAGCAGCTCGATGCGTTCGCGGGCGAGGAGTTTGCCGCGGGCGCGGTGCCGTTCGACGTACTTGGGGCCGCCGCCCGCGAGGGCCTTGGCGTGCTCGGCGGCCAGGTCGGCCAGCTTGGCGAGCATGGCCTCGCGGTGGGCGCGATGGTCGGGGCCGGTCGTGTCCAGCGCCGACGGCAGGACGGTCACAGGAGTGCCTCCGGGAGGTCCAGCTGACGGGAGCGCAGCCATTCGCCGAGCGCCTTGGCCTGCGGATCGAAGCGGTGCTGTGCGGCGACTCCGGCGCCGAGGACGCCCTCGACGACGAAGTTCAGGGCGCGCAGGTGCGGGAGGACGTGCCGGGTGACCTTCAGCTCCGCCGTCTCCGGCAGGAGTGCGCGGAACCGGTCGACGGTCAGCGTGTGGGCGAGCCAGCGCCAGGCCTCGTCGGTGCGGACCCACACCCCGACGTTGGCGTCCCCGCCCTTGTCCCCGCTGCGGGCCCCGGCGAGGAGACCGAGGGGGGCCCTGCGGACGGGGCCGGGGGGCGGCGGCTCGGGCGGACCGGGCTCCGGCACCTCCTCCGGTACGAGGGTGTCGGCGGCCGGGGGGACGGGGATCCGGCGTCCGTCGTCGAGGACGGCGGTGTGCGTGACCTCGTCCCGGGGGACGTAGGCGGCCTCGAACACCCCGTAGGGGGCGCCCCTGCCGGGTGGGGCGAGGACGTGGAAGCCGGGGTAGCTGCCGAGGGCCAGTTCCACGGCGGCGCCGCTCAGGGCCCGGCCCACGACGGCCTGTTCGGGGTCGCGGACGACGAGCCGCAGCAGGGCGCTCGCGGTCTCCTCGGTGGCGGCGTCGGGGCGGTCGGTGCGGACCAGCTCCCAGCGCGCCTCGGCGGCCTTCGCCAGCGAGGGGGCCAGCTGTTCGCGCACCAGGTCCGCCTTGGCCTCGATGTCGAGGCCGGTGAGCACGAAGACGACCTCGTTGCGGAAGCCGCCGAGCCGGGTCCGGCCGACCTTGAGGGTGGGTGGCGGGGCCTCGCCGCGCACGCCGTCGATCCGGACGCGGTCGGGGCCGTCCTGGGTGAGCCGTACGGTGTCGAGGCGGGCGGTGACGTCCGGTCCGGCGTACCGGGCGCCCGTCGTCTCGTACAGCAGCTGTGCGGTGACCGTGCCGACGTCGACGAGTCCGCCGGTGCCGGGGTGCTTGGTGATGACGCTGCTGCCGTCGGCGTGCAGCTCGGCGAGCGGGAAGCCGGGCCGGCGTACGTCCGCCTCCCGGAAGAAGGCGTAGTTGCCGCCGGTGGCCTGGGTCCCGCACTCCAGGACGTGCCCGGCGACGACCGCGCCAGCGAGGCGGTCGTGGTCGTGCGGCCCCCAGCCGAAGTGGGCGGCGGCGGGCCCGGTGACCAGGGCCGCGTCCGTCACGCGCCCGGTGACGACGATGTCCGCGCCCTCGCGCAGACAGGCCGCGATGCCGAAGCCGCCGAGGTAGGCGTGGGCGGTGAGGGCGGCGGGGAACCGGGCGCCGAGGTCGTCGCCCTCGACGTGCGCGACGCGGACGGGGACGCCGAGCCGGTCGGCGAGGGTGCGTACGGCGTCGGCGAGGCCGGCCGGGTTGAGGCCGCCGGCGTTGGTGACGATCCGCACGCCCCGCTCCCGGGCGAGCCCGAGGCACTCCTCCAGTTGGCGCAGGAAGGTGCGGGCGTATCCGGCGGAGGGGTCCTTGAGCCGGTCGCGGCCCAGGATGAGCATGGTCAGTTCGGCGAGGTAGTCGCCGGTGAGGACGTCGAGTTCGCCGCCGGTGAGCATCTCGCGCAGGGCGTCGGCGCGGTCGCCGTAGAAGCCGGAGAAGTTGCCGATGCGCAGGGGTGCCGGGGGCGACGGCGTCACGCGGACTCCCCTCGCGGCGCGCGCCCCTTGCCGGGCGGGCCCGCGAAGGCCTGGGCGATGTCCAGCCACCGGTCCGCGTCCTCGCCCTCGGCGCGCAGGGCGAGGTCGGCGCGGTGGGCCCGCTGGGTGACGAGGAGGCAGAAGTCCAGGGCGGGGCCGGTGACACGGTCGGTGGCGTCGTCCGGGCCGTACGCCCATGTCTCGCCGGAGGGGGCGGTGAGTTCGACGCGGAAGTCCTCGAACGGCGGGGTCAGTCCCTGCACGCCGAAGGCGTAGTCGCGGGTGCGGACGCCGAGGCGGACGATGTGCCGCAGCCGGTCGGTGGGGATGCGGGTGACTCCGAGCGCGTCGGCGACGTCCAGGCCGTGGGCCCAGGTCTCCATCAGGCGGGCGGTGGCCATGGAGGCGGTCGACATGGGCGGCCCGTACCAGGGGAAACGGGCGCCCTCGGGGGCGGTGCGCAGGGCGTCGGCGAGGGCCGCGCGGCCGGTCCGCCAGTCCTGAAGGAGCCGCGCGGGCGGCTTGCGGGCGCCTTCCTCGGCGCCGTTGTCCACGAAGTCCCCGGGCTCGGTCAGCGCGGCCTCGACCTCACGGGCGAAGGCCCGCTGGTCGGTCACGGCGAGCAGCGAGGAGTGGTCGGTCCAGGCGAGGTGGGCGATCTGGTGGGCGACGGTCCAGCCGGGGGCGGGGGTCGGGAGCGTCCACTGCTCCGGCTCCAACTCGGCGACGAGCAGATCGAGTTCGTCGCTTTCGGCACACAGGTCGTCGATCACGGGCGTCGGGTCGGCCATGGGGTGGAGCATGGCAGGGCCCCCAGAAACAAGCAAGCATGCTTGCATTAATTCCTGGCCTGAATGCCGGGGCCGGTGCCGGAGCCTGTCAGCTCTCCGGTACGGCCGTCTTCCCGCGGCCCGTCTGGGTGCGCACCGCGCCCATGCTCGCCGCGACCACCAGGGCGATCGCGGCCGTCTCGGGCAGGGTCAGCGACTGGCCGAGGACGAGGAGGCCGGCTGTGGCGGCGATGGCCGGTTCCAGGCTCATCAGAATGGCGAAGGTGGACGCGGGCAGCCGGCGCAGGGCCAGCAGTTCCAGGGTGTACGGCAGCACGGAGGAGAGGAGGGCGACCGCCGCGCCCAGGCCGAGCGTCACCGGGTCGGTGAGTTTCGCACCGGACTCCGCGACGCCCAGCGGGAGGAAGAGCAGCGCGCCCACCGCCATCGCCAGCGCCAGGCCGTCGGCCTGCGGGAAGCGGCGGCCCGTGCGGGCGCTGAACACGATGTACGCCGCCCACATCGCGCCCGCCCCCAGGGCGAACGCGACGCCCCACAGGTCGAGGCCGGCGAAGCCTCCGCCGCCGAGCAGGAAGACCCCGGCGAGGGCGAGCCCGGCCCAGACCAGGTTGAGGGCGCGGCGGGAGGCGAGGACGGAGAGGGCGAGGGGGCCGAGCACCTCCAGGGTCACCGCCGTGCCCAGCGGGATGCGGTCGACGGCCTGGTAGAAGAGGCCGTTCATCGCGGCCATGGTGACGCCGAAGGCGACGACCGTGCCCCAGTCGGCGCGGGAGTGGCCGCGCAGCCGGGGTCGGCAGACGACGAGCAGGACCACCGCGGCGGCCGTCAGCCGCAGGGCCACCACACCGAGCGCGCCCGCCCTCGGCATCAGCGTCACCGCCAGCGCGGCGCCGAACTGCACCGAGATACCGCCGGCGAGGACGAGGCCGACGGGGCCGAGGGAGCCGGGGCGACGGGGGCCGCCGGCCGGGACGGGGGTGGCGGCGAGGGAGGCGGCGGAGGTTTCCGAGGTGGTGGTCACGGGCGGTCCAAGGGCTCGTATGTTCATCGTGGTGAACTATCAAGTCCAGAGTAGTGAACCGAGACAGGTGCGTAAACCGCTGACGCCTCTGTCTCGCGCCGTGAGACGTTCAGATACCGGGCCAGTACGCCTGATGGTCCGGGTTGTACGGGTTGTACGGGTTGTAGGGGTCATAGGGGACGTGGGGGCCATAGGAGTCGTAGCCGTACGCGCCCCAGTCGCCGCCGTACTCGGCGGCGGGCACCGGGACCGGCACCTGCTGCTCCACGAACAGCGGCAGCCGCAGCTCGCCGGTGTCCATCAGGGCGTTGTTCTGCGAGCGGTGCAGCCGTGCGTACGCCCCGCCCCAGGACAGCAGTTCCTCGTGGCGGCCCGTCTCCACGATCCGGCCCTGGTCGACCACGAGGATGCGGTCGGCGTCGGGGGCGAGGTTGAGATCGTGGGTGATCATGATGGTCGTGCGGCCGGCCATCAGGCGGCGCAGCGGCTTCACGATCCGCCGGGCGGCCATCGCGTCCAGGCCGGTGGTCGGCTCGTCCAGGACCAGGACCGGGGCGTCCCGCAGGATCGCGCGGGCGATCGCGAGGCGCTGGAGCTGGCCGCCGGACAGCCGGGCCGAACCCGGGTCGATCCTCGTGTCGTAGCCCTCGGGCAGCCGGGCGATGAAGTCGTGGGCGTCGGCCGCGCGGGCCGCCTCCTCGATGGCCTGGTCGCTCGCGCCGGGCCGGCCGCAGGCGATGTTCGCGCGGACGGTGTCGTGCAGGACGAGCGTCTCCTGCGGCAGCAGGGTCAGGTACTCCCGCAGCCGCGCCAGCGGGAAGTCGCGCACGGGCACGCCGTCCAGCAGCACCTCGCCGGCGTCCGGGTCGTAGAAGCGCAGGAGGAGCTTGGAGACGGTGGACTTGCCCGCGCCGCTCGGCCCGGTGATGATCACCAGCTCGCCGGGGTGCACGGCGAAGGAGAGCCCCTCCAGGGCCTGCCGGTCCGCGCCGGGGTAGCGGAAGGAGACGTCCCTGACCTCGACGGTGCCGTCCGGGCGGCCGGGGGGCTCGGCCACGCGCCGGGGGTCGGTCACCGAGGGCCGTACGTCGAGGATCTCGATCAGCCGCTCGGCGCCCGCCGTCGCCGCCGTGATCGTGAGGCCGAGCTGGGCGAGGCCCCGCACCGGTGGGTACAGGTAGCCGAGGAAGGCCGCGAAGGCGAGCAGTTGGCCGAGGGTCATCCGCCCGGTGGAGATCTCCCAGGCGCCGATGCCGATCACCGCGAGCACGCACACCGTCTCGATGACGGTCACGAGCTGTTCGTACGCCTCGTTCAGCCGGGTGGAGCGCACGGAGGCGCGGAACCAGGCGTTCGCCTCCTCGCCGAGCCGGCGGCGCTCGGCGTCGCGCCGGTCGTACGCCTGGGTCAGCACGATGTTGCCGAGGGACTCCTCGACGACGGAGGTGATCGCGCCGTCGGCGACCCGGCCCTCGCGCGAGACGTCCTTGATGGAGCCGGAGAAGCGGCGCGCGGCCAGCCAGAAGAGGGGGGCGAGGACGAAGGTGGCGGCGGCCAGGTCCCAGCGCAGCCAGAACGCGGCAGCCGCGTAGAAGATCGCGGAGAAGGCGGCGGAGGCGGCGCCGACCAGGCCCGACACGACCATCGTCTCGATGGCCTCGACATCACTCGTCAGCCGGGACAACAGGTCGCCCTGGCGGTGGCGTTGGAAGAAGTGCGGGGGCAACTGCTGGACGTGGTCGAAGACATGCTCGCGCAGCCGCATCACGAACCGTTCGGTCGCCCAGGCGGCCAGGGAGTTGCCCGCGTAGGCCACGATCGCGCCGACCACGGCGACCGCGAGCCACTTCACGGCCGGCGCCCAGAACGCGGCGAGCGAGCCCTCGCGCAGGGCGTTGTCGGTGAGGTCGCCGAAGAGGAGGATGGCCTCGGTCTCGGCGAGCGCGGCGAGGATCGTGCACACCCAGACGACGAGCAGCCATTTCCGCAGGCCCCGGGTGAGCGGCCAGAAACGGCGGAACGCTACACGCGCGGGAATCGTGGGGGTGTCGTACTCATATTCTTCATCCCCTTCTTCCAGTTCTTCCGATCCCTCCAGCAAGAATTCCCCTCCTTGAAAAAGCCCCCTGCTTTTCGACCTGATTTTCAAAAGAAAAGGGGCCGACGGTGCACCGTCGGCCCCTTTTCAGTGTGTCGGCGTGGGCTCAGCCGTCCTGGCCCGGCAGCGGCGGAACCGGCTTGAGCTTCTTCTTCGGCTTGGGCTTCGGCGGGGGCGGGAGCTGCTTCGACTTGGGCTTGGGGGGCAGCGGGGCAAGCTTCTTGAAGCTCATTCCAACTCCTTGCGGGGATTGCGCTGTGCTTTCGTCGTTTCGGGCTTTCCGCGTCCGGCTCCCGACATCGAGAAACTTACACGCTTCTCATCTCTGCAAACGGCAAAAAGAGCAAAGGTGCGCTGTGAATACCCTGGGAGAAGCTGGCAGTTGCTTGAGCAAGCCGTGGAACCTTAATCCAGCGCGTCCGCGAGCACTTCCGCCAGATGCCGGGCCCGTACGCCGGCCAGTTGGTCGAGCTGGGTCCGGCAGGAGTAGCCGTCGGCGAGGACGACCGTGCCCGGCGGGGACTGCCGTACGGCGGGCAGCAGTTGCTCCTCCGCGCACGCCGCCGACACCTCGAAGTGGCCTTTCTCGAAGCCGAAGTCGCCCGCCAGACCGCAGCAGCCGCCGCTCAGTTCGCCGGTGAGTCCGGCGGCCTCGCGCAGCCGCCGGTCGGGCGCGTCGCCGAGCACCGCGTGCTGATGGCAGTGGGTCTGGCCGACGACGGGACGGTCCAGCCGGGGCGGCGCCCAGCCGGGCGCGTACCGCTCCAGCGCCTCCGCGAAGGTCACCACCCGCGCCGCGAGCCGCTCCGCGCGCGGGTCGTCGGGGAGCAGCTCCGGGAGGTCCGTCCGCAGGGCGGCGGCGCAGCTGGGCTCCAGGACGACGAACGCTCCCTGTGCCGGCTCTTCCCGCGTCAGGAGCGGCTCCAGCAGATCCAGGGTGCGCCGCATGACCTCCCGTGCCCGGTCCAGCTGGCCCGTCGAGACGTACGTCAGCCCGCAGCACACGCGGCCGCGCCGCGCCGCGAGCGGATTGAAGGTGTACGACACCCCGTCGCCGACCGCCGGCTTCGTCCACCGCCGGGTGGGCGGGGTGAGCACGTCGAGCCCCGCCGCTTCCAGGACCCGTACGGCCGCCTCGCCGACGGACGGGGAGAGGTGCTCGGTGAAGGTGTCCGGCCAGAGGAAGACCGCCTGCCGGGGCCCGCCCGCTCGCCGTTCCCCTCCCGGCCGCCGTTCCCCGCCCGCCTCCGCCCGTGCCCGCGCCACCAGCCGCCGCCCCCACCACCGGCTGAACGTCTCCGGGGCCAGCGGCGGGATCGCCCGCTCCGGCGCGATCCCGGCCGCCCGTTTCGCCGCCCACGCCAGGGGCCGCACGCGCGCGAGGGCGTTCACGAGCCGGGTCGCACGCGTGCGGGACGCCCAGCGCAGCCACTGCGGCAGCCGGCCCAGCGCGTAGTGGGCGGCGGGGCGGCGCCGGCCCGCGTAGTGGTGGTGCAGGAACTCCGCCTTGTAGGTGGCCATGTCGACCCCGACCGGGCAGTCGGAGCGGCAGCCCTTGCAGGACAGGCACAGGTCCAGGGCGTCCCGGACCTCCGTCGACCGCCAGCCGTCGGTCACCACCTCGCCGGCGAGCATCTCGTGCAGCAGACGGGCCCGCCCGCGCGTGGAGTGCGCCTCCTCGCCCGTCACGCGGAACGACGGGCACATCACGGCGGACCCGGTCGCCGTCGTCGTACGGCACTTGGCGACGCCCACACAGCGGCGTACGGCGGCCGAGAAGTCACCGCCGTCGGACGGGTAGCCGAAGACGACCGGCAGGGGCGCGCGGGGCAGCACGGAGAAGCGCAGCCCGGAGTCCAGGGGCGCCGGGCGGACGAGCATGCCGGGGTTGAGCAGGTCGTCGGGGTCCCACACGCCCTTGGCCCGCTCGAACAGGGCGACCAGCTCGGGGCCGTACATCCTCGGCAGCAGCTCGGCGCGCGCCTGCCCGTCGCCGTGCTCCCCGGACAGCGAGCCCCCATGGGCGACGACCAGGTCGGCGAGCTCCTCGGAGAAGCGGCGGAAGCGCGCCACGCCCGGCCCGGTCAGCAGGTCGAAGTCGATCCGGACGTGGATGCAGCCGTCGCCGAAATGGCCGTACGGCGTCCCGTGCAGCCCGTGCGCCGCGAGCAGCGACCGGAAGTCCCGCAGGTAGGCGCCGAGCCGGGCGGGCGGCACCGCGCAGTCCTCCCAGCCGGGCCAGGCCTCGGAGCCCCCGGGCATCCGGGTCGCGGTGCCACTGGCGTCCTCGCGGACGCGCCACAGCGCGCGCTGCGCGGCCGGGTCGGTGACGACCAGGGCGTCCACGGCGTCGGCCGAGGCCGCCCGCACGATCGTCTCCGCACGCGCGCGTGCCTCGCCCTCCGACGCGCCGCCGGTCTCCACGAACAGCCAGGCACCCCCGCGGGGCAGCCCCGCCGCCGACGGCACCAGGTCGGCCGCCATGCCCTCCACGGTCAGCGGCGCGTACGCCAGCAGCCCGGCCGCCGCCTCGGCCGCGGCGCCCTCGTCGCCGTACCCGAGCACCGCGAGCGCACGCGCGCGTGGCGCCTCGACGAGCCGTACGACCGCCTCCGTGAGCACGCCGAGCGTGCCCTCCGAGCCGCAGAAGGAGCGGGCGACGTCGGCGCCCTTCTCGGGCAGCAGCGCGTCCAGCGCGTACCCGGAGATCCGGCGGGGCAGCTCGGGGAAGCCGGTCCGCAGCCGCGCGAGGTCGCCCTCGACGAGCTCCCGCAGCCCGTCGGGCGCCCCGGACCAGCCCTGCCCGAGCCGCAGCCGCCGCCCGCGCGCGGTGACGACCTCCAGCTCGCGCACGCTGTCCGCGGTGGTCCCCCACGCCACCGAGTGCGCGCCGCACGCGTTGTTGCCGATCATCCCGCCGAGGGTGCAGCGGCTGTGCGTGGCCGGGTCGGGTCCGAAGCGCAGCCCGTGCGGGGCCGCGGCCTCCTGGAGCCGGTCGAGGACCAGCCCGGGCTGGACGACGGCGGTGCGCGCCCGCGGGTCCAGGGCGAGCACCCGGTTCATGTGCCGGGTGAAGTCCAGCACCACGCCCGTGCCGGTGGCCTGCCCGGCGATCGAGGTGCCGCCGCCGCGCGCGACGACCGGCACGCCGTGGGCCCGGCACACCGCGAGGACGGCGGTCACGTCGTCGGCGTCCCGGGGGGCGACGACACCCAGCGGGATCCGCCGGTAGTTGGACGCGTCCATGGTGACCAGCGCCCGGGAGGTGGCGTCGAAGCCCACGTCCCCTCGGACGACCTTGCGCAGCTCGGCTTCCAGCTCAGTCATGACGTCCACCCATCAGCGACCTGTGAGCCACCTGTCGGAACACCGTCTCACCCGACGGACGAGGTTTCGCCGAGGTTTCCCCCACCCGATAACCTCCTGCCGTGGCTGAGATCCAGATTCCCTCTGACATCAAGCCCGCCGACGGACGTTTCGGCGCGGGCCCCTCCAAGGTGCGGACGGAGGCGCTGGACGCCCTCGCCGCCACCGGCACCTCCCTCCTCGGCACCTCCCACCGCCAGGCCCCGGTGAAGAACCTGGTCGGCAAGGTGCGCGAGGGCATCTCCGAGCTGTTCTCCCTCCCCGAGGGCTACGAGGTGATCCTCGGCAACGGCGGCTCGACCGCGTTCTGGGACGTCGCGACCCACGGGCTGATCGAGAACAAGTCGCAGCACCTCACGTTCGGCGAGTTCAGCTCGAAGTTCGCGAAGGCCGCCAAGCTGGCTCCCTGGCTGGCGGAGCCCACGGTCGTCTCCTCGGACCCGGGCACGCACCCCGAGCCGCGGGCCGAGGCGGGCGTGGACGTGTACGCGTTCACCCACAACGAGACCTCGACGGGTGTCGCGGCCCCGCTGAAGCGCGTCCAGGGTGCCGACGAAGGCGCGCTGGTCCTGGTGGACGCCACCTCCGGCGCGGGCGGCCTGCCGGTCGACATCGCCGAGACGGACGTCTACTACTTCGCCCCGCAGAAGTCGTTCGCCTCCGACGGCGGCCTGTGGATCGGCGTGTTCTCCCCGGCGGCGATCGAGCGCGCCGAGCGGATCCACGCGTCCGGCCGGCACATCCCGGAGTTCTTCAGCCTGCCGACGGCGATCGACAACTCGCGCAAGAACCAGACGTACAACACCCCGGCGCTCGCCACCCTCTTCCTGCTGAACGAGCAGCTGGAGTGGATCAACGGCCAGGGCGGTCTGGCCTTCTCCACGGGCCGCACCAAGGACTCGTCGACCCGCCTGTACAGCTGGGCCGAGGAGTCGAAGCACGCGACGCCGTTCGTCACCGACCCGGCCAAGCGTTCGCAGGTCATCGGCACGATCGACTTCGCGGACGAGATCGACGCGGCCGCGATCGCCAAGGTCCTGCGCGCCAACGGGATCGTCGACACCGAGCCCTACCGCAAGCTCGGCCGCAACCAGCTGCGCGTCGCGATGTTCCCGGCGATCGACCCGGCGGACGTCGAGGCGCTCACGCGGTGCATCGACTACGTGATCGAGAAGCTGTAGCGGCTTCCGCGACGACGTGAAGGGCGCCCGCCGGAATCGCGGGCGCCCTTCGTGCCGTCAGTCCCCGGCGATGAGCTTCTCGTACGCCTTGGCGTCGAGCAGCCCGTTGGAGGACGCCGTACCCTTGCTCTTGATCTTGAAGAGCCACATGCCGTACGGGTCGGAGTTGACGTCCTCCGGGTTGTCGGTGACCTCCTCGTTGATCGCGACGATCTCGCCGGTGAGCGGGCTGTACAGCTCGGACACCGACTTGACCGACTCCACCGTGCCGACGGGTTCCCCGGACTCAAACATCCTGCCGACCTCGGGCAACTCGAAGAAGACGATGTCGCCGAGGTTCTTCTGGGCGAAGTCGGTGATGCCGACGGTCACGACGCCGTCGGTCCCGGTCTCGACCCATTCGTGTTCTTCGGTGTAGCGGAGGTGGGTGGGCACCTGGGACATGTCTGCTCCTTCAGTGGTCGCGACGCGATCGGGAACAGCCTCGCCCCACAAGCACACAGAACCTGACATTTCCCGCGCAACGGTCCACCCCCACTGGGCCTGTCGGGCGAATCCCGTCCGGGTGGAGGGTGCGTTCGGGTGACGGCGGCGCATCGCTGCCCTCACCACCGCTGGGTCCCGGCGAGGGCTACGCGATCGATGTCACCGTCGACGCGCCCTGAGGCCACACGGACGGAGGGCGCCCGGTGGTCATCACCGGGCGCCCTTCTTGTCGCGGATCAGGCGGGTTCGCTCAGCCGCGGACGCCGACCAGCCCGTGCAGGGTGTCGGCGGGCGTGGCTCCGGCCGACCGGTCCGCGGTCAGGGCGGACTGCGTCGTGGCGGGCGGCACGGGGTCCGCGGTCTTCTTGCAGGTCGCGTCGGCCACGCCGCTGCCGCGCGGGACCGTGCCGTCGGTGAGGTACTTGACCAGGTACTTGTCCAGGCAGGCGTTGCCGCTCAGCGTGATGCCGTGGTTGCCGCCGCCCTGCTCGACCACCAGGCTGGAGTGCTTGAGCAGACGGTGGACGGCGACACCGCCCTGGTACGGGGTGGCCGCGTCGTTCGTCGCCTGGAACAGCAGGACCGGCGGGAGCTTGCTGTTGGCGACGTTCACCGGCTTCAGCGTCTTCGTGGGCCAGTACGCGCACGGCGCGTTGTACCAGGCGTTGTTCCAGGCCATGAACGGGGCCTTGGAGTACACGGCCCAGTTGTCCTTGCGCCACTGGTTCCAGTCACGCGGCCAGGAGGCGTCACGGCACTGCACGGCGGTGTAGACGCTGTAGCCGTTGTCGCCGGAGGCGTCGATGGCGGCGATGCCCTCGTACGCCTTGACCAGCGGGGCGTCGTTCTTGTCGTTCACGTAGGAGGCGAACGCCGAGGCGAGGATCGGCCAGTAGCCGTTGTAGTAGCCGCCCGGGATGAAGGTGTCCTCCAGCTCGGAGGCGCCCACCTCGCCGCCGGCCGGCTTCTTGGCGAGTTCGGCCCGCATCGCGTACCACTTGGCCTCGATCGCGGCCGGGGAGGTGCCGAGCTTGTACGTGCCGTTGTACTTGGCGATCCACGCCATCAGCGCCTTGTGGCGGGCGTCGAAGGCGTAGTCCTGGGAGATGTTGGCGTCGTACCAGACCCCGCCGGGGTCGACGATCGAGTCCAGGACCAGCCGGCGCACCCGGGTGGGGTAGAGCTTGGCGTAGACCTGGCCCAGGTAGGTGCCGTACGAGTAGCCGAAGTAGTTGATCTTCTTGGCGCCGAGCGCCTTGCGGATCTGGTCCATGTCCTTCACGGCGTTGACCGTGTTGATGAAGGGCAGGACGTCCGCGTACTTCGTGCCGCAGGCCTTGGCGAAGGCCTTGGCGCGGGAGAGGTTGGCCTTCTCGATGGCGGAGGTGCTGGGCACGGAGTCCGGGCGGACCGGGTTGAAGTAGCCCGGCTTGCAGTCCAGCGCGGGCTTGGACTTGCCGACGCCGCGCGGGTCGAAGCCGATGACGTCGTACTGCGACGCGACCGCCTTGGGCAGCGAGGACGCCACGAACCCGGCGAGGGTCAGCCCGCTGCCGCCGGGACCGCCGGGGTTCACCAGCAGGGGACCCTGGTACTTGCGCGCGGTGTGCGGGACGCGGGACAGGGCCAGGGTTATCTTCCGGCCCTGCGGCTTGGCGTAGTCGAGCGGGACCTTCACCGACGCGCACTGGAGCGTCGGGTAGTCGTCCGTCGCGCACTTCTTCCAGGTGACCTTCGCCGCCTGGGCCGCTGGCTGCGCGGACTGCGACGAGGCGGCCTCGGCCGGGACCGCCGTGAGCGACCCGGCCAGCACGACGGTCGCGCCACAGAGCACGGCTGTGCTTCTTCTCATGAAGTTCCTTCACACCATGGGGGGTTGGGCAGGACCGGAAAAGTTCACGATCCTGGCGGGATCTTTCCGAAGAAGCACGCCCACAAGAAGCGTTTCGCCCGAAAATTTGGAACTCATTTGGCTCAGAGGCGTCTCACAGCCCCCGGAAAGCTGTCACCACGTCATGGCTGAGGCTGACGCCACCAGTTGAGCGGGAGGGCTGTCGGTCGGTTGTAGGCCGACTGTCGGTGGGGTTCGGCACCTTTTCGGGGACGGCCGGCCGGAGTTCGCCGGGCGGCCCGATCCCGAGGAGCCTTCATGCACACCCCCGTCACGATCATCGGCGCCGGACTCGGCGGCCTCACCCTCGCCCGTGTCCTGCACGTCCACGGAATCCCGGTCACCGTCCACGAGGCGGAGCCCTCCGCGTCGGCGCGCACCCAGGGCGGGATGCTCGACATCCACGACCACAACGGGCAGCTCGCCCTCGGCGCGGCCGGCCTGATGGACGCGTTCCACGCCATCGTCCCGGAGGGCCGCCAGTCGATGCGGGTCCTCGACCCGGCCGGGACCGTCCTGATGGACAAGGCCGACGACGGCACCGGCGGCCGCCCCGAGGTACAGCGCGCCGAACTGCGGCGGATCCTGCTCGACTCGCTCCCGGCCGGAACCGTCCGCTGGGGCCGGCGGGCCGACGCCGTCCGCGCCCTCGGCGAGGGCCGCCACGAGGTGACGTTCACCGACGGCACCACCGTCGTCACCGGCCTGCTCGTCGGCGCCGACGGCGCCTGGTCACGGGTCCGGCCGCTGCTCTCCCCCGCCGTCCCCGAGTACACCGGCACGTCGTTCGTCGAGACCTACCTGTACGACGCCGACACCCGGCACCCCGCCGCCGCGCAGGCGGTCGGCGGCGGGTCGATGATCGCGCCCGAGCCGGGCAAGGAGATCTTCGCCCACCGCGAGAGCGGCGACACCCTGCACACCTATGTGGCGCTCACCCGGCCGCTGGACTGGTTCGCCGCCGTCGACTTCACCGATCCCGCCGCGGCGACCGCGCGGATCGCGGCCGAGTTCGACGGCTGGGCGCCCCAGCTCACCGCGCTCATCACCGACGGCGACACACCGCCGGTGCTCCGCCCCCACTACGCCCTGCCGACCGGACACCGGTGGGACCGGGTGCCGGGGGTGACCCTGCTCGGCGACGCCGCCCACCTCGCCGCCCCGAACGGCGAGGGCGCCAACCTGGCCATGCTCGACGGCGCCGAACTCGGCGAGGCCCTCGCCGCCCACCCGGACGACGTGGAGGCCGCGCTCACCGCGTACGAGGAGGCCATGTTCATCCGCAGCGCCGAGGCCGTCACCTTCGAGGGCGCCGAGCTCCAGGGGATCGACGCCGAGGGCAACACGGCACAGGACCTGATCGACCTGATCACCGGGGACGGCGGATGACGCCTGGGCCATCTGTCCGGCTGCGGGGCCCTCGTGGCCAGCGTCGAGCGAAGCGGGCGCCCGGGCTCTCCGAGGGCCGGGCGCCCGCCCCGCCGGGGTCAGGTCGCCGTACAGGTCACGGTCGGTGCCGTCCCGCCTCCGGGGGCGCCCCCGAAGCCGAGGCTCGCCGAGGCGCCCACCGGGATCGTGCCGTTGTGGGAGGCGTTCACCACAGTCACGGTCGTGCCGGTCTGGGTGTACGAGGCGTTCCACATGTTCGTGATCTGCCGGCCGCCGCTCCAGCTCCAGGTGACCTTCCAGGAACCGATCGCGGTCGTCCCGGTGTTGGTCACCTTCACCTCGGCGTTGAAGCCGCTGCCCCAGTCGCTGGTGACCGTGTAGGCGGCGGAACAGGCGGCCGTGCTCCCGCCGCCGCCCCCGCCCCCGCCGCCCGTCCCGGTGCCGGGGAAGCCCGGCGCCTTGACGCTCGCGAGATAGCCGTCCTTCACGGTGTCCACGGTCTGCCAGTCGTCCTTGAGGATCCCTCCCGTGTCACCGGAGTTGGGGTTCCAGGACCAGAAGGTCCAGTGGAAGGAGTCGGCGCCGTACGTCGACGTCGGGCGCAGATAGCTCACCAGGGCCGCCAGCCACTGCTGGTCGACCGTCGCGGCGAGCGTCGTACCGAACTCCCCCACCCACACCGGCGCGATGTTCTGCTTGAAGATGTAGCCCCAGTACTTGTCCCAGATCCCCGGCATGTTGGCGGGGAACGTCGGATCGCCGAACCAGCTCTGCTGGGCCACGCTGGTGGCGTAGTCGTGCGCCGAGTAGACGACCCGGTTCGCCACGCTCAGCTGCACCGGGTACTGCGCGACCCCCATCAGGTTGCCGCCCCACCAGCCGGAGACGCCGTTGAAGGTCTGCACGCCCTCGACGAAGATCAGCAGGTCGGGATTGACGGAGAGGACCGCGTTGCCGGCCCGCTGGGCGGCCAGCCGCCAGTCGGTCGCGGTGTCGCCGCAGCCCCAACAGGCCGGGTCGTGGGGCTCGTTGTGCAGATCGATGCCGACGACCGTGGACTGGCCCGCGTAACGGGTCGCCAGGGACTTGAGGTTGGCGATCCACGTCGACTCGGGGACGGCCGAGGTGTACCAGAGGGCCGACTGGCCGCCGGCGTCCGGGCGGTGCCGGTCGAGGATCACCTTGAGGCCGTCCTGACCGGCGTACGAGACGATCTTGTCGAGGATGCCCAGGGAGTTCAGCCCCTGCAGATCCGCGTTCTTGCCGCTGCTGAAGTCGATGCTGTTGGGGACGGTCGAGCTCTTGAAGATGTCGTCGCTGTACGGGATGCGGATCGTGTTGTAGCCCAGCGACTTCATCTGGTCGATCATGCTCTTGTAGTCGCGGGACCACAGGCCGTGGACGACGTAGTTGCCGGTCTCGAAGCCGAACCAGTTGATCCCGGCGATCCGGACCGGCTGCCCGGCCGCGTCGAGGATCTGCCGGCCGCTGGTGTGCCAGTAGCCTGCACCGGCGTCGGCGGCCGTCGGTGCCGCCTGGGCGGACTGCGCGCCCGCCGCCAGGGGGAGCAGCAGGGCCGCGGCGGCGGCGCACAGCGCTCTGCGGAGGTTGCGGAACATGGCGTTGCTTCCTCTCGGGGCGGCGCGGGCCCGGAACATATGGGAGCGCTCCCATACACCGCGCACCACCCAGGAAACTGACACTGCATGAGCGCGTCAAGGAGGGCGGCGGCACGGGCGCGGTGCCGCCGCCGGGAGAGCGCGGGATCAGGGACTGTCGATGCCCCCGAGGTCGACGGTGGCGCCGATGTCCTCGATCTCCCCGGTCGCCGTGACGCCCACGACGACCCGCACGAACCTGATCGGGTTCGGGGGGACGATCGGATTGGGCGGCACGAACGGGTTGATCTGGAGGAAGGCCGGGGAGGCGATCAACGGTGTGATCGGCCCCGGCGGGAAGGCCAGCACTTCGCTGTCCGCCCCGGCGAACAGATACCGCCCCCCGGTCGTCTGCCCCACACCGGTCGTGGGGCCCAGGGCGCTGATGATCCGGGCGGTGCCGCCGCCGCCCGGGTTCGTCCGGGTGACGACGGTGACGGCGAGGCTTCCGGTGACGTCGATGTCTTCCGTCGCGCCCGCGACCACGCCGCTCAACGCCAGGTTGGCGAAGCGCACATGGACGGCCGGGAGGGCGGCGGCCCCGGCCGGCTGGGCGCCGGCGAGGGCCACCGGGAGCGTCAGCGCCAGGGCGGCGAGAAGCAGACGGAGTTGACGAGCGACGCGTTTTCTCGCGGCGCGTATGGCGGCATGACCGCGCATCGGGTCTCCCAACGAGTGAGAGCGGGACCGCCTGCCCAGGACCTGTCCTGGTCCGCCCCCGTCCCGCGGGACACCTCAGCCTGACCGGAGGGCCGGACGGCTGTCGCGCGGTACGGCGCGGACGGGTGACACCGCCGCGCCGCGGGAGGCTCAGTTACGGCGGAGCAGCCGGCGGAAGCCGAAGAAGGCCGCGACGACGACGGCCACGGCGAGGGCGCCGAACTTGACGTTGCCGGTGGTCGCCGAGGAACCGGAGGAGTCCGAGGCGGAGTCGGAACCGCCCTTGCCCGAGGGCGACTTGGAGGCGGAGCCGCCGTCGGGGGCGTCCTCCGCGACGACCGAGCTCCCGGTGCCCTCGGTGCCGTACATCAGCTTGGTGCCGTCGGCCGAGTAGCTGACGGACTCCCCCTGCCGCTGCAGGGGCACGTCGAGCCGGCCCTCGCGCTTGATGTCGCCGCCGTTCCAGTCGTAGGAGATGCCGCCGAAGTAGCCGCGTACGGCGAGCTGGGTGCCGTCCGGGGAGAAGGCGGCGTCGGTGGCCCACAGGTCGACGGTGGCGACGGGCTTGAACACGTTCGTCCCGGAGGCGGACAGCTTGGCGGGCCCTTCGTAGAGATGCCCGCCGTCCTCGTTCTTGTCGATGATGTAGACGCGCCCGGTCCTGGGGTGGACGACCATCGACTCGGCGTCACGCGACCCGTCCGTGTACTTCACGACGTACTGCGTGGCGCGGATGGTCTGGTCGGTGAGGTTCTTGGGCTCGGGCAGCCGGTAGATCCATACGTAGGGCCAGGTCACGCCGTCGTTGTCGCCGATGTCACCGACGTAGATCTGGTTGTCGGGCCCGATGGCGACGGCCTCGACGTCCCGCTGCCGGCCCACTCCGCTCAGGGTGATCCGCGCGACCGTCCTGCCGGTACTGCTGTCGACCGCGTAGAGATAGCTGCCGGTGTCCTGGTCGTTGTGCGTCCAGTAGATGCCGGGGTGCTGGTGGGAGGCGGCGAGGCCGCTCGACTCGGTGATGCGCGCATCCTCGATGGTGAAACCCTTGTCCCCTTTGCCCCCCTTGTCGTCTGCGGCGGAGGCGGGCACGGCGAAGGCGCCCATGAGGAGGGTGGCGGCGAGGAGGGCCCCGGCTCGGGCGGCGAAGGGTCGGCGCATGCCCTCAAGCCTGCCATCCCGCCCGGGCGTTCCGTCGTCGTGGCCGGTCTCACACGCCATGCGCCGTCGTGATCCCTCATCATGAGCGGATGCTCAGGTTCATGCCCGTAGGCGACTCGATGACGATCGGAAGCGCGGGCGAACACACGTGGCGCTACCGCATGTGGCACCACCTGTGCACGACGTACGGCGGCCCGTTCACGCTGGTCGGCCCGCGCGAGACGCTCTACGACAAGGCGGCGGACGCCCCCGCCTCGCACGCGTACGCCGACCCGGGCTTCCCGCGCGCCCATCTGGCCGGCTGGGGCGAGGGCTGGCTGCACATGGCCCCGCTGATCGCCGACGCGGTCCGTGACTCACGGGCGGACGTGCTGCTCGTCTCCCTCGGCCTGATCGACCTCGGTTTCTACACCAACGCGGAGCAGACGGCGGACAACGCCCGCGCGTTCGTGGCCGAGGCCCGCTCGGCCAACCCGCGGATCCGCATGGTCTGGCTGCCGGTGATCCCGAACGTCCGCGCCGCCGACGACGCCGACTTCGCCACCCAGGTGGCCCTCTTCAACGAACTGCTCGCGAAGACCGCCGCCGACCTCGACGAGCCGGCCTCCCCGATCCTGCTGGCGTCGGTCCCGGAGACCTGGGACCTCCACACCGACACCTACGACGGCACCCACCCGAACACCCACGGCGAACACCGCCTGGCGGAGGCCTTCGCGGAGGCCATGCACCAGGGGTGGGGGCTGGGCGGGAAGTACGAGGGCTGAACCGCGGGCGCGGGTCTGCGCGTGTCCTGGTGACCGTGCGTATCGTTGTACTGCGCGGCGGCTCTCGACCGTGAGGCCGCCGGGGAGGAGCGCCAAGATGACCGTCCTTGAAGACAGGATCACGATGGCCGACGCGAACACCCAGCGCCTGGACGAGTGGTTCAAGCGGCTGGAGCACATGCCCGTCCCCGAAGGATTCAGGGTCGAGATCGTCGGGGGCAACGTCCACATGACACCGCAGCGGGACACCCACTGGGAGATCATCTTTCAGATCGCTCTGGCCCTGCGCAGCAGGTTCGGGAAGGGCTTGAGGGTCTTCTCGGACGTCCGCATCGATTTCCCCGGCCATGAGAACGGCTTCTGCCCGGACGTCGTCAAGCTACGCGAGTCCGCTGAGAAGGACGACGAGGGCCGCTGGCATTACGAAGACGTCGAGTTCGTCGCCGAGGTCATCTCCCGGGGCACGGCCGCCAACGACTACGGCCCCAAGAAGACGGCCTACGCGGTCGCCGAGGTCCCCGTCTACCTCATCGCGGATCCCTACCAGGGCCGCTGCTTCGTCTACACCGATCCCAAGGACGGTCACTACGTCACCAGCACGAGGGTCGACTTCGGCGGCGATGTCCACCTGGCGGGAACCGTCGTCGACCTCACCCTCAAGACCGACGACTTCCCCCGCGACTGACCGGTTGCCCTTGCCTGGAGCGCACTCCAAGACGTTGGCTTGAGTTCCATGAAGTACACGCAGCTCGGACGCACCGGACTCAAGGTCAGCCGACTCGTCCTCGGCACCATGAACTTCGGCCCGCAGACCGACGAGGCCGACTCCCACGCCATCATGGACTCGGCCCTGGACGCGGGCATCAACTTCTTCGACACGGCCAATGTCTACGGGTGGGGCGAGAACAAGGGCCGTACCGAGACGATCATCGGCAACTGGTTCGCGAAGGGCGGCGAGCGGCGCGACAAGGTCGTCCTCGCCACCAAGGTGTACGGCAACATGGCCGCCGACGGCGACGCCTGGCCCAACCACGACAAGCTCTCCGCCGTGAACATCCGGCGCGCGGTCGACGCGTCGCTCCAGCGGCTGCAGACCGACTACATCGACCTCTACCAGTTCCACCACATCGACCGCAGCACGCCCTTCGAGGAGATCTGGCAGGCCGTCGACGTCCTGGTCCAGCAGGGCAAGATCCTCTACGCCGGCTCGTCCAACTTCCCCGGCTACAAGATCGCGCAGGCCAACGAGACGGCGGCCCGGCGCGGCTCCTTCGGCCTGGTCAGCGAGCAGTGCCTCTACAACCTCGCCGAGCGCCGCGCCGAGATGGAGGTCATCCCGGCCGCGCAGGAGTACGGGCTCGGCGTCATCCCGTGGTCGCCGCTGCACGGCGGCCTGCTGGGCGGGGTCATCAAGAAGGAGGCCGAGGGCGGGCGCCGGGCGTCCGGGCGGGCCGCCGACACCCTCGCCAACCCCACCGCCCGCGCGCAGATCCAGGCCTACGAGGACCTGCTGGAAAAGCACGGCGTGGAGCCCGGTGAGGCCGCCCTGGCCTGGCTCCTCACCCGCCCTGGCGTGACGGGCCCGATCGTCGGCCCGCGCACGGCGGAGCAACTGGAGTCGGCGATCCGCGCGGCCGGCCTGGAGCTGAGCGAGGAGCTCCTGGAGGGCCTGGACGAGATCTTCCCGGGGACGGGCCCGTCCCCGGAGGCCTTCGCCTGGTAAAGGCTCTGGCTTTTCGCTTTTGGCTTTTCGCTTTTGGCTTTTGGGGGCGCGGGGAACTGCGCGATCAGCCACCTACGGTCCGCACCCGACCGACGACGTGCAGTTCCCCGAACTCCTACCTACCGAGCGCGGCCGCCAGGGCCACGACAACGAACATCAACACAAGCGCACCGGCCATGATCCGGTTCCGGGTCTTCGGGTCCACGCGTCGAGCCTAACCGGCCCCGCCGAGAGCCCATCGCCCGACCGGCTCATACCGGGGCTGCTCCCCCGGCACCCCGGACCTCGGCAGATGGCTGCGGACCAGGACCAGCTCCCGCACGGTCCAGGTCCGCCCCCGGAACCCGTGCAGCGCGTCGACGTACGGCCGTGCGTCCACCGCGTCCCGGCTGCGGGCCAGTGTGAGGTGGGCCTTGTAGCGACGGTGCTCCCCCATGTCGAGGCCCGCCTTCCGGGCCGCCGCCTCCGCCCGGTCGGCCAGCAGGCCAAGGGCCGGCACATCCCCCGCCGCCCCCGCCCACAGCGCCCGCCCGTGCCCGAACTGTCCCCCGCCCCGCACGGCCAGCTCGAAGGGCGCGCCGCGCCCGGCGGCCCGCTCGAGGCGTGCGGACAGCTCCGGTACGACGTCGTCGTCGACCTCGCCGTAGAACGCGAGCGTGAAGTGCCACCCGTCCCGGCCGGTCCACCGCAGGCCCTCGGCACCGGGCAGCCGGCGCAACTCGTTCACCTCGGTGGCGAGTTCATGGACGACGTCATCCGGGGGCAGCACGGCCGCGAAGAGTCTCATGTCCCCGATTTTCCCGGCTCGGGCGGCCGTCCGCCTGCATGATGGGGTGCCATGGAGATCACCATCAGGGACGGCGGGCCCGATGACGTCCCCGCGATGCTCGGCATGCTCGACAGCAGCGTGGCGTGGCTCGTCGCACAGGGGCGCACCGGGCAGTGGGGGACCAAGCCGCTCTCGGAGAGCCCCAGGACCGTGGAGTCGGTCGTGCGGTACATGGAGGAGGGCACGGCGTTCGTCGCCGAGGTCGACGGGGTGCCGGCGGGCACCCTCACCCTGACCGACGCCCCCGGCGCCTACCTCGCGCATCTCCCGCCGCCCGGCGAGCCGGAGCGGTACATCCACTGGCTCGCCTCGGACCGGCGTTTCAAGGGCCTCGGCGTGGGCGGCGCGCTGCTGGCGCACGCGGCCGGGGAGACCCGGCGGGCGGGTGTCGCCCTGCTGCGGGTGGACTGCTACGCCGGTGACGACCGCAAGCTGGTCGCCTACTACGAGGCCAACGGCTTCACCCCGACGCACGCGTTCACCGTGCAGGACGCGTGGCCGGGGCAGCTGCTGGAGCGGCGGGTGTGATCCCGTGGGGGCCGGTCGGGGCCGGTCGGGCCGGTCGGGGGCCGGTCACCCCACGGTGGCCAGTTCCCCGCTCTCGCGCGGTACGAACCGCACCCGGGGGTGGCCGTGGTGCCAGCCGACCGAGAGCCGGAGGTTGCCGACGCGGGCCAGGACGAGGCCGATGGTGACGGCGGCCGTCGCGGCGATCGCGCCGCCCACCGCGAGGCCCGCGCGGACGCCGTACGCATCGGTGACCCAACCCGCTATCGGCGCGCCGACGGGCGAGCCGCCGAGGAACACCATCATGTAGAGGGCCATGACCCGGCCGCGCATGGCGGGGTCGGTGCCCATCTGGATGCTGGTGTTGGCGGTGACGTTGATCGTCATGCCGAACATGCCGATCGGGGCCATGAGCAGGGCGAACAGCCACAGTGAGGGGGCGGTCGCGGCGAGGATCTCCATCGCGCCGAACAGCACGGCCGCCCCGATCATCACCCGCATCCGGGCCGTGCCGCGCCGGGCGGCGAGCAGGGCGCCGGCCAGCGAGCCGACCGCCATCAGGGTGTTGAAGAGGCTGTAGGAGCCGGCGCCGGCGTGGAAGACGTCGTCGGCGAAGGCGGAGAGGTACACGGGGAAGTTGAAGCCGAAGGTGCCGACGAACCCGACCAGGATGATCGTCCAGATGAGGTCGGGGCGGCCCGCCACATAGTGGAGCCCCTCTCTGAGCTGGCCCTTGCCGCGCGGGGCGCGCTCGACGACGTGAAGCTCGCGGGCGCGCATCAGCAGCAGGCCCGCTATGGGCGCGACGAAGGACAGGCCGTTGAAGAGGAAGGCCCAGCCGGTGCCCACACCGGTGATCATCAGGCCGGCGACGGCCGGACCGACCAGGCGGGCGGACTGGAAGTTCGCGGAGTTCAGGCTGACCGCGTTCTGGAGCTGGTCCGGGCCGACCATCTCGGAGACGAAGGACTGGCGGGCCGGGTTGTCGACGACCGTGGCGAGGCCGACGGCGAAGGCGGCCAGATAGACGTGCCAGATCTGGACGTGGCCGGAGAGGGTGAGGAGCGCGAGGGCGATGCCGGTGAGGGCCATCGAGGTCTGGGTGACCAGCAGGGTGCGGCGCCTCGGCAGGCGGTCGACGAGGACCCCGCCGTAGAGGCCGAAGAGCAGCATCGGCAGGAACTGCAGGGCCGTGGTGACGCCGACGGCCGTGGCGGAGCCGGTGAGGCTCAGGACCAGCCAGTCCTGCGCTATCCGCTGCATCCAGGTGCCGATGTTCGAGACGACCTGGCCGGCGAAGAACAGGCGGTAGTTCCTGACCCTCAGCGAGCTGAACATCGAGGATCCGGTCGCAGGGGCGGGGGTGTCGGGGGTGGTCGGTGCGGGGGCGGAGTCTGCTCCGGGTCCCGTACTCAACAGGGTTCGCCTCCTCGTTACTGCGGCTTACAGGTGTGCGAGCTTCTCCAGCACGGGGGCGGCGGCGCGCAGTTTCGCCCACTCGTCCTCGTCGAGGCCGTCGACCAGGGTGGCCAGGAAGGCGTTCCGCTTGCGGCGGGACTCCTCGAGCATGGTCTCGGCCTGCTCGGTCTTGGTGACGACCTTCTGGCGCCGGTCCTCGGGGTGCGGTTCCAGCCGGACCAGGCCCTTGGCCTCCAGCAGCGCCACGATGCGGGTCATCGAGGGCGGCTGGACGTGCTCCTTGCGGGCGAGTTCGCCCGGTGTGGCGCTGCCGCAGAGGGAGAGGGTGCCGAGCACCGACATCTCGGTGGGGCTCAGCGACTCGTCGACCCGCTGGTGTTTGAGCCGACGGGAGAGCCGCATCACTGCGGACCGGAGCGAGTTCACGGCGGCCGCGTCGTCGCCATGGGTGAGGTCAGGCATCTCTTTAGAGTAACTCATTACCCTGGCTAAACAAGCTGGCGCGGGCCAGGATTCCCGTGAGTCCGGCCACGGAAACCGTTTCATCACTCGAACGAGTGAGACGCGCGCGGAAAGTCACTGACGTACGGCACGGGGCGCGACCCTCGACTCATGGGGACCACTGTGCTCAGCCTGCGGATAGACGGGGAGCTGCTCGAACGGCTCCGGCAGCATGCCGCCAAACGCGGAATGAGCGTCCAGGACTATGTCGTCCAGACGCTCATTCGCGATGACTTCGACCAGCGCTTCCAGTCGGCCGTCGAGGAGACCGAGAAGTTCTACGGGCTCACCTGAGGCCCTGGGCCGCGGGCTTCGGTCAGGTCAGACCGAGGGCCGGCATCAGGTAGTAGAACGTGAAGACCGCCGAGACCACGTACATCGGGACCGGGATCTCACGGGCCCGGCCCGCCACCAGGCGCAGCAGCACGAAGGTGATGAAGCCCATGCCGATGCCGTTGGTGATGGAGTAGGTGAACGGCATCATCACCATCGTGATGAAGGCCGGGACGGCGATCGTGTAGTCGGCCCAGTCGATCTCCTTGACCGAGTTCGCCAGGATCATGAAGCCCACCGCGAGCAGCGCGGGGGTGGCGGCCTGGGACGGGACCATCGTGGCGACCGGCGTGAGGAACAGCGCGACGGTGAAGAGGCCGCCCGTGACGAGGTTCGCGAAACCGGTGCGGGCGCCCTCGCCGACCCCGGCGGTGGACTCCACGAAGGCGGTGGTGGCCGAGGAGGAGCTGGCGCCGCCGGCGGCCACGGCGAGACCGTCCACGAAGAGGACCTTGTTGATGCCGGGCATCTCACCCTTGGCGTCGGTCAGCCTGGCCTCGTCGGAGACGCCCATGATCGTGCCCATCGCGTCGAAGAAGCACGACAGCAGGACCGTGAAGACGAACAGGACGCCCGTCAGCACGCCGACCTCGCCGAAGCCGCCGAACAGACTGACGTCGCCGATCAGCCCGAAGTCGGGGGTGGCGACCGGGTTGCCGGGCCACTCGGGGGTGGTCAGGCCCCAGGACGGGACGTGCGCGACCGCGTTGATGATCAGCGCGAGGACCGTCATGGCGACGATCGAGATCAGGATCGCGCCCGGGACCTTGCGGACGATCAGGGCGAGGGTGAGCAGCGCGCCCAGGATGAACACCAGGACCGGCCAGCCGACCAGATGACCGTCGGCGCCGAGCTGGAGCGGGACGGTGGTGTGGGCGGCGTCCGGGATCCGGGAGACGAAACCGGAGTCCACCAGACCGATCAGCATGATGAACAGGCCGATACCGATCGAGATCGCCTTGCGCAGTCCGAAGGGGACCGCGTTCATGACGCGCTCCCGCAGACCGGTGGCCACCAGGAGCATCACGATGAGGCCGGCCAGCACGACCATGCCCATCGCGTCCGGCCAGGACATCCGGGGGGCGAGCTGGAGCGCGACCACGGAGTTCACGCCGAGCCCCGCCGCCAGCGCGATCGGCACATTGCCGATGACGCCCATGAGGAGCGTGGTGAAGGCGGCGGTCACACAGGTGGCGGTGACGAGCTGGCCGTTGTCCAGCTGATGCCCGTACATGTCCTTCGCGCTGCCGAGGATGATCGGATTCAGCACGATGATGTACGCCATCGCGAAGAAAGTGGCGAAACCGCCCCGGATCTCGCGGGGCAGGGAGCTGCCGCGCTCGGAGATCTTGAAGTAGCGGTCGAGTGCGCCGTAGGCGGGCCTGGCTCCCGGCTGATCAGGGGCAGGGACCTTGGCGGGGGCCGAGGTGGGCATATATTTGGTGTTTCCTACGAAGAGAAGCAGTCAGACTCAAACTGTTTCAGTATGAACATATAAGGTTCCGCTCGGCCATCTCCGCGCGTAGATGTGACCACCTCGTAAGCTGTCCCCATGGCGAAGTGGACACCCAAGCATGAGGCTCCGGAGCCCCTTGAAGGGCCCGTGGTCCCGGTCATCACCGGCGGCACGATCATCTGGTTCGTCCTCTTCCTCGTCCAGCTCCCCTTCTACGGCTGGTTCGACGACCACGGCCATCTGTGGTGGCTGTGGACCTGCCTGGCCGGGGGCGCGCTGGGTCTTCTCGGCATCCAGATCACCCGCAGCCGGGACGCGGCGATCAAGCGGGCCGAGGCGGCGGCGCAGGCCGAACGGCCGCAGGAGCCCGAGCAGGCTCCCGCCGAATAGGCGAACAGCCGAACAGCCGAGTAGCCGAGTAGCCGTACACCCCCCGCATTAGCGGCCTCCTCCCCAGGTCGGATCTTCCGCACCTTCGGGGGGTGAACCCCCAAATCCGCACGTACCGTCGATTCCATGACCCATCTCGACGCGACCACCACCGTGCCGGCGGCGACCGGGCTCACCGCCGCCGAGGTCGCGGAGCGCGTCGCACGCGGTCAGGTCAACGACGTCCCCGTGCGCAGCAGCCGGTCCATCGGGGAGATCGTCCGGGCGAACGTGTTCACCCGGTTCAACGCGATCATCGGCGTCCTGTGGCTGATCGTGCTCGTCGTCGCCCCCTTCCAGGACGGCCTCTTCGGGTTCGTCATCCTCGCCAACACCGGGATCGGGATCATCCAGGAGTGGCGGGCCAAGCAGACCCTGGACTCCCTCGCCGTCATCGGCGAGGTCCGGCCCACCGTCCGCCGGGACGGCACGGCGGTCGAGCTGACCACCTCCGACCTCGTCCTGGACGACCTCGTCGAGATCGGCCCCGGGGACAAGGTCGTCGTCGACGGGGTGTGCGTCGAGGCGGACGGCCTCGAGATCGACGAGTCGCTGCTCACCGGCGAGGCCGACCCGGTGGTCAAACGCCCCGGGGACCAGGTCATGTCCGGCAGCTTCGTGGTGGCCGGCGGCGGCGCCTTCCGGGCGACCAGGGTGGGGCGCCAGGCGTACGCCGCCCAGCTCGCCGAGGAGGCCTCCCGGTTCACCCTCGTCCACTCCGAGCTGCGCTCCGGCATCTCCACGATCCTCAAGTACGTGACCTGGATGATGATCCCGGCCGCGATCGGCCTGGTCGTCACCCAGCTGTTCGTGAAGAACAACGACCTCAAGGAATCCATCGCCCGGACCGTCGGCGGGATCGTCCCGATGGTCCCGGAGGGCCTGGTCCTGCTCACCTCCGTCGCCTTCGCCATCGGCGTGATCCGGCTCGGCCGCAAACAGTGCCTGGTGCAGGAACTGCCCGCCATCGAGGGCCTCGCCCGCGTCGACACCGTCTGCCTGGACAAGACCGGCACCCTCACCGAGGGCGGTATGGACGTCACCGGGCTGCGCGCCCTCGACGGCGCCGACGAGACGTACATCCGCCAGGTGCTCGGCGCGCTCGGCGAGTCCGACCCCCGGCCGAACGCGTCCCTGCGGGCCATCCTCGACGCCTACCCCGACGCCGAGGAGTGGCGCTGCACCGAGGCCCTCCCCTTTTCCTCCGCCCGCAAGTACAGCGGCGCCACCTTCAGCGAGGGCAACGGCGAGAGCAGCACCTGGCTGCTGGGCGCGCCGGACGTGCTGCTCGACGACGGCGCCCCCGCCCTCGCCGAGACCGGGCGGCTCAACGAGCAGGGCCTGCGGGTGCTGCTGCTCGCCCGGGCCGTACGGGAACTGAGCGATCCCGGCGTCGCCGAGGGAGCGGGCGCGGTCGCCCTCGTCGTACTGGAACAGCGGCTGCGGCCCGACGCGGCGGACACCCTGCGCTACTTCGCCGAGCAGGACGTCCGCGCCAAGGTGATCTCCGGGGACAACGCGGTGTCGGTCGGGGCGGTCGCCGCCAAGCTGGGGCTCCAGGGCCGTACGGTCGACGCGCGGCGGCTGCCCGGGGAGCCCGACGCGATGGCCGCGGCCCTCGACGAGGGCACGGTCTTCGGGCGGGTCACCCCGCAGCAGAAGCGGGACATGGTCGGGGCGCTCCGGTCCCGGGGGCACACGGTCGCGATGACCGGCGACGGAGTCAACGACGTGCTCGCGCTCAAGGACGCGGACATCGGCGTCGCGATGGGATCGGGCTCGGAGGCGACCCGGGCCGTCGCGCAGATCGTGCTGCTGAACAACAGCTTCGCCACCCTGCCGTCGGTGGTGGCGGAGGGGCGGCGGGTGATCGGCAACATCACCCGGGTCGCGACCCTGTTCCTGGTGAAGACGGTCTACTCGGTGCTGCTGGCGCTGCTGGTGGTGTGCTGGCAGGTCGAGTACCCGTTCCTGCCCCGGCACCTGACCCTGCTGTCCACCCTCACCATCGGCGTCCCGGCCTTCTTCCTCGCCCTCGCCCCCAACAAGGAGCGGGCCCGGCCGCATTTCGTGCGGCGCGTGATGCGGTACTCGATCCCGGGCGGGGTGGTGGCGGGGGCGGCCACCTTCGTGACGTATCTGATCGCCCGTCACCACTACAGCGGCGCGGGGGCGTTGGAGGCGGAGACCAGCGTGGCCACCCTGACGCTGTTCCTGATCTCCCTGTGGGTGCTGGCGATCGTGGCGCGGCCGTACACGTGGTGGCGGGTGGTGCTGGTCGCCTCCATGGGCGCGGGGTTCCTGGTGGTGCTGGTGGTGCCGTGGCTGCAGGACTTCTTCGCGTTGCGGCTGGTGGGGATGACGATGCCGTGGGTGGGGGTGGGGGTTGCGGGGGTGGCGGCGGTCGGGTTGGAGATCGTGTGGAGGTGGGTCGACCGCCGCGGTTCCGTTTAGCTTCGGGTGCGGGTGCGTGGGGCCTTGTCGCGCAGTTCCCCGCGCCCCTCACTTGCGTTACTGGACGTCGATGTAATCCGCTGCGGAGTTCACCGGGGCCGTGGTCGTCGTGCCCGCGAAGACGTAGCGGTAGTAGCCGTCCGCGGAGGCCGTGACCGTGGTCTTCAGGGTGCCCGTCGAGCTGGTCTTGATGGTCTTGACCGTCGTGTAGGCGGTCGCGCCCTTCTTCTTGAACTGCAGCTTGACCGGCTGGGTGGCGTAGCCCGCGTACTTGTTGGTGTCCCAGTTGGCGCGGGAGAGCTTGCCGGTGACCGTGATGGTCTTGCCCTTCTTCACCGGCTCCGGGGTGGCGTCGGTGGTGAGGGTGGCCTTGCGGAGGACCTTGGTGGTGCCGAGGCCGCCCTGGTACGTGACGCCGCCGGCCGCGTTGGCCGCGAGGGCGCCCAGCTTCCAGGTGCCGGCATCGGCGTTGGTCAGATCGAGGTCCGTGTCGGAGGACTTCGGGCGGAACTGGATCTTCGCCGTGCACTTCAGGACGGTCGAGGAGGACTTGGTGCAGGTGGCGACGTCGTCGCCGGCGAGACCGTCGGAGTCGTCGCCGAGGGTGGTACCGCGGTAGAGCACCGGCAGGCTCGCGAAGGTGTTCGGGTCCAGGCTCGCGGGCTTGGTCAGCGTGTAGGTGGCCGTGACGGTGACCGTCGTCGTGGGGCCGACGACGATGTTCTTGCCGCTGTTGACCTTCAGCGCGGAGAAGGTGACGGCGGGACCGGCCGGGGCGGCCTGCGCGGCGGGCACGGCGAGGGCGGTCAGGGCCACGGCGCCGGAAGCGGCGAGGACGAGGGCGCGTATGCGCATGTGCGTTCCCCATGAGGAGAGAAGGATCTCGGGAGTCTGTTGACTCACCTGCTAGATCCGTGGCTCCTGGGGCGAGTTGTACCGGAAAAGGTAAGGAGAGGGGAAGAATGCCTTCCCCTCTCCTTGGGCCTTGCTCCGGGACCTTGCCCGCGCGTCCTACTTCACGTCGATGAAGTCGGCGGCGGAGGTGACCGGAGCGGTCGTGGTGGTGCCGGCGAAGACGTAACGGAAGTAGCCGTCCGCCGTCGCCTTGACCGTGGTCTTGAGCGTGCCGGTGGAGCTGCTCTTGATGGTCTTCACCGTCGTGTAGGCGGTGGCGCCCTTCTTCTTGAACTGCAGCTTGACCGGCTGGGTGGCGTAACCGGCGTTCTTGTTGGTGTCCCAGTTGGCGCGCGCCAGCTTGCCGGTGACCGTGATGGTCTTGCCCTTCTTCACCGGCTCCGGGGTGGCGTTGGTGGTGAGGGTGGCCTTGCGGAGGATTTTGGTGGTGCCGAGGCCGGTCTGCCACTTGAAATCGTCCGGGCTGTCGACGTCGTTGGGGACGGCGAGGGCGCCGACCTTCCAGGTGCCGGCCTGGCTGTTGGTCAGGTCGTCGTAGTCGTCGCTCTCGGTGGGCCGGAACTGGATCTTCGCGGTGCACTTGAGGACCGTGCTCGAGGACGCGGTGCAGGTGCCCGGGTCGTCGCCGAGGATCGAGTCGGTGTTCTCGTTCAGGGTGGTGCCCCGGTAGAGGACGGGACCGTGCAGGAAGGAGCTCGTGCTGAGGTCCGCGGGCTTGGTCAGGGTGTACGACACGCTGACGGTGACCTTGGTCGAGGGACCGACCACGATGCTCTTGCCGGCGTTGACCTTCATGTTGGAGAAGGTCACGTCGGGCGCCGCCGTCGGCGCGGCCTGGGCGGCCGGAACGGCGACGGCGGAGAGGGCGACGGCGCCGAGTACGGCCGTCACCGAAGCGCGAATGCGCATGCTGTTCCTCGGGTGGAGAGAAGTACGGGTGTCTGGGGTGCTCACTTGACGTCGACGAAGTCACCCGCGGCGTTGACCGCCGGGGTCGTCGAGGTGCCCGCGAAGCTGTAGCGGAAGTAGCCGTCCGCCGACGCCTTGACCGTGGTCTTGAGGGTGCCGGTGGAGCTGGTCTTGATGGTCTTCAGGGTGGTGTAGGTGGAGCTGTTCTTCTTGCGGAACTGGAGCTTCACCGGCTGGGCCGCGTAGCCGTGGTACTTGTTGTCGTCCCAGTTGGCGCGGGACAGCTTGCCCGTGACGGTGATGGTCTTCCCCTTCTTCACCGGCTCGGGGGAGGCGTTGACGGTCAGCTTGGAGAGACGCTGGAGCTTGGTGGTGGCGAGCTTGTCCTGCTCGGCGTAACCGACCTTGGACCAGTCGATGTCGTCGATGTCGACGCCCAGCTGGTCGTTGAAGTCGATGACGTAGCCGCCGGCCTTCCAGGAGGTGGCGTCGACGTTGTTCAGCTCCTGGCCGGGGTAGACGTCGATGGTCCCCTTGCAGCTGGCGACGGTGGACGAGGTCGCCGTGCAGGTGGGCCAGTCGTCGCCCCAGAGCAGGTTGGCGGGCGAGTCGTAGGCGGTGCCGCGGTAGATCTCGACGTCCAGGAAGACGTCCGGGGCGGAGAGGTCGAAGCCCGCCTCGTGCGTGACCTTGTACGTGACCGGCACGCTCACGTGGCCGCTGGTGCCCGCGACGATCGGCTTGCCGTTGTTGATCTTCACGGCGGAGAAGGTGACGTTCAGCGGGTACGGGACGCCGTCGGCGGCAGGGGTCGCCCCGGTGAAGGCCGTCTTGCCGGAGGCGGCCTGCGCCGCGGCGGCCGCCTTCTGGACGTCGTCCTTGCCGTACGAGGATCCGCCGGCGGCCTGGGCGGCCGGGACGGCGAGAGCGGAGAGAGCCAGGGCGCCGGTGACGGCGGCCACGGTGGCACGGATGCGCATGCAATCCCCCGGTGAAGAAAAGGACCCTGGCTGCGGTCGATCCCTACGGCTCGTCTCGGACAGGGCCCATGTGTTGGTGAAGCCTGTTGGCTCATGAGGTGAGATCGCCGACGGATGTGAATAGTTGTACGAAGTGAAGAAGATTTTCTGACAGTCTCTCCGCTGGGCGGGGAGTGGCTGAGCGAAAGGCGATCCGTGCAGTTTCTGATCACCCGTTATGCGAAGGACGGGGACTTCCCCGACTCCTCCACCGATGTCACCGCCGCCGGTGCGGAGGCCTTCGCCGGCCTTCTGGGCGTTCCGGCGGACCACCTGGTCGGCGTGTACCCGTTGACGGCGGCCCATGCCGAGCGCGTCCACCGGCTGACCGGTGTCGCGCTCGACCTGGAGCAGTACGACTACTTTCTCGAACCCGAGGCGGACCCCATGTGACGCCCGTGAAGCCGGGACGGCGTCAGTCGAACCAGCGGTCCCGGGCCAGTTCCGCCGTGCGGGACGGGTCCTCCAGCAGGGCCGCCACCTCAAAGCGGCGGGGCCACTGGCCGGCGGCCCAGGCGAGGCCGGCGGCGACGCCCTCCAGGGTGGCGGCGTGCAGGACGCCGTCGTCGGTGAGGCGCCAGTCGAGTTCTACCCCGTCGACGACGAGTTCCTCGTGTTCGACGTAGCCGGACGGGGTGCGGGGGCCGAGGAGGACGCCGACCGGTTCCGGGACGTCGTGTTCCACGCCCTCGGAGTCGACCCGGCCGGTCACGGATTCGCTCAGCCGCCGTACCTGGAACAGTTCGGCCAGCTCCGCGGCGCGGGACGGGCGGACGGGCAGCAGCGGGACGCCTGCCGTGAAGGGGAGGAGGTCGGGGGAGTCGACGACCACCGCGTCGGCGGCGTCCACGACCTCCACCCGGCCGTCCACGACCGCCCGCAGCTCGTCGGGGAGGGTGACCTGCTCGGGGTCCAGGTCGGCCAGCGCGCCGTAGAGACCGTGCAGTTGGGCGGGGCCGACGGGGCGCTCGGGGTCGGCCAGGCGGTCGAGGAGTTCGGCCGCGCCGCCCGGCTCGTCGAGGAGCGCCGCCACCGACGTCCGTACGCCCAGCGCCCGCAGGACCTGCTCGTCGTCGAAGCCGGTCGCGTCGGCCTCGTCGTACAGACCGCGCAGGAGCGGGTCGCCGCCGGCCGCCAGCAGGCCGGCGGGGCGGCGGCCGTCCAGGACGGGGTGGCCGCGCAGCCACCAGGCCGTGTAGGGGCGTACGACCTCGTGGGTGCCGTCGGGGAGCAGGATCCGGACGGGCTGGGTGAGGGCGTCCCGCAGCGGGGGCTGGGAGAGGAGGGCGAGGGCCTGGGGCCAGCGGTCGTCGTCGACCAGGTCGAGGTCGCGGACGGCGACGAGTTCGGTGGCGACGGGCGGGACCGGTGAGTCGGGGAAGCGGTCGAGGATGTCCTCGGACCAGACGTCCACCGCGTCCAGCAGCCCCGCGTCGTCCGGTTCGGCGAAGTCGCCCTCGCGGGGCTCCAGTTCGTCGGGGTCGAGGACGACGTCCGTGGCCCGCACGAGCGCGAAGTTGGCGAGGACGCCGACGGCGGCGAGCGGGCCCTCACCCCATCGCTCGGCCCATTCGGCGTCGACGAAGGCGAGTTCGTCCTCGCGGATGACGGCGGCGAACGGGCTGCCGGGAAGGACGAGTTCGCCCGCCGGGACGAGTTCGCCGTCCTCGTCGGGCAGGGCGAGGGCGCCCAGCCAGGGCTCGTCGCCCGGTTCCAGGGCCGCGTCGCGGACGAGGGTGAGGACGGTGTCGGCGAGTTCCTCGGCGTCGGGGCTGTCCTGGTCGTCCCAGGCGCCGCCGTCGTCGTCCAGGGAGGCGGCGACCGCGGCCCGCACCTGCGGGGTGGTGAGCACCGCCCGGGGCGTGGCGGGCAGGGCGCCGAGCTTCTCCAGCAGGGGGTGCGCGGCGTCCGCGTGGGCGACCTTCAGGCCGAGGCGGGCGAGGATCTCCGGGTCGGCGCCGGCCTCGTCCGCGACGGGCAGCAGGACCTGGCGGGGGCCGATCGTCGTCCGTCCGTCGGCCAGCGGCACGGGCAGCCCGGAGAGCCGGTCCGGGTCGACGCCGGCGAGGCTGTCGTAGAGCCGGTACCACCAGTCCGGGTCCTTCTCCAGTCCGGCGAGCCGGTCGACGGCGTCGGCGAGCGGGATCCGGGCGACCCCGAGGGTGCGCAGCTCGACGCGCCGCTCCAGACCGGCGGGCAGCAGGGTCGGGAGGACCTCGGCGAGGACCCGTACGGTGTCGGCGCCCGCGCCCTCGACCACCTCGGCGTCGCGCGGGCGCAGCACCTCGGGGAGGCCGTCCTCGTCCTTGGGGGGCTCGACGGCGGGCGGCAGGAAGGCGGTGCGCGGCAGCCGCTCCAGGATCGCCCGGCGCAGCGCCCCGTCCAGCTCGCCCTTGCCGAGCGGGCCGGGCACGAGGTCGATGATGCCGGGGGTCACCGGCCGCCAGTCGGCGAGGAGTTCGGCGTAGGCGTCGGCCGCGCGCTCGACCAGGTGGTCGGTGAGCGGGCCGGGGGCCGCGTGCCGACGGGTGGTGTCCAGCGGGAAGGACGCGATGAGCAGGGCGGGCACGCCGAGCGGCTCGTCGCTGGGGGTGGGGGCGTGCACGACGGGGCTGGTGCGGGGCCGGGCGGGCGCGTCCTGCTCGTCCACGGGGACGGCCCAGGTGACCGACCAGTGCGCCCGCTGCCGCTCCTCGACGGGGCGGTCGGCGAGCAGCTCGGGGGTGAGCGGCCCGTGCGCGGCGGCGGTGCGCCAGCGGGTGGTGCCCTCGCGGGAGTCCGTCACGACGGTGAGGGCGCCGTCGGTGGAGCGGCGCAGGGTGCGGGGCGCGTCGCCGCCGGTCTCGATCACGACCTCCGCCAGGCCCGGCAGGGCGAGGAGCAGGGCGTCGTCGACGGCGGCGAGGAGCCGCTCGGCGAGGTCGGCGGCGGCCGCGTCGCGCAGCGGGAGGATGACGGCGGTGTCGTACGGGTCCGGGGCGGTGCCCTGGGCGGCGAAGGGGAGGCGCAGCAGGGGGACGTGTCCGTCGCGGCGGCGCAGCTCGTCGCCGAGGCCGGGGCTGTGCCGGGCGGTGTCGGCGGCCAGCTCGCGGGCCTCGGCGAGGTCCCAGCGGACGCCGCCGTGCCGGCCGACGACGGCGGGCTCGTCGGTGACGGAGAGGACGGCGGCGAAACCGACGCCGAAGCGGCCCACGGACACCTGCTGGGTGTCGCGCTTGGCGGAGGCGCGCAGGGTGGCGAGGGACTCGACACCGGCCGCGTCCAGGGGGGCGCCGGTGTTGGCGGCGACGAGGACGCCGTCGCGCAGGGTGAGCCGCAGCCGGCCGGGCACGCCGGCCCGGGCGGCCGCGTCGGCGGCGTTCTGGGCGAGCTCCACGACGAGACGGTCACGGTAGCCGCCGAGGACGAGGTCCTCCTCGGCGTTGGCGTCCTCACGGAAGCGGGCGGGACTGGTGGCCCAGGCGTCAAGTACACCGCGGCGCAGACGGGCCGTCCCGAAGGGATCGGCTCCTTCGGGGGCCGGCCGCACGAACTGGCTCACTGTCACTCTCCTCGTCGGACGTGACCATGAAGGTACCGCGCGCAGGCGACCGGCCCGTCCGGCGCTGGAGGCCCGGGCTCTCAGGCGTGGCCGAGCTCCGCCGTCGCCTCGTCGGGGACGGCCGGGACCGAGCCCGAGTCCGCCTCCGGGCGGAGCGGGAACGGGTCCACCCTGGTCTCGTCGATGACCGGCGCGGGCGGCTGCGGGGGCTTCGGCATGACCGCGGCCTCGGAGTGGCCGCCGCAGCCGTACGCGAGGGACACGACCCGGCCGTCCGCCGGGGAGAACTCGTTGGCGCAGACCCCGAAGGCCTGGCCGAGGGAGCCGCCGATGGGGGTGAGGAAGCCGCAGCTGACACAGGTCGCGGGGGCCGCCTGGGCCATGGGCGTCTTGGCGCCGAAGGACTCGTCCCAGCGGTCGGCGGCGGTGTGCAGGCCGTAGCGGGACAGGACCCGGGCGCGGCGCAGTCCGAGCTCCTCGGCGATCGCGGAGATCGAGCCGCGTGCCGGGACCGTGGGCAGGGCGGCCGGCGGGGCCGCGGTCACCTCGGCGTCCTCGGCCTCGACCAGTTCCGCCATCTCGTGGGAGACGGGCGCGTTCGCCGTGGGCTCGTCCTCGCCGGAGTACCCGGGCTCCAGCCGGAGGTCCTCGGCGTCGGTGGGCAGGAGGTCGCCGGGGCCCATGTCGCCGGGGCGCAGCCGCTCGCTCCAGGGGACCCACTCGGGGGCGAGGACGGCGTCCGGGCCGGGCAGCAGGACTACCTCGTCGAGGGTGACGATCTTGGCGCGGGAGGCGCGGGCCACGGTCGCCGCCCAGCGCCAGCCCCGGTAGCCCAGTTCCTTGCACTCGAAGTAGTGCGTGACGACCCGGTCACCCTCGGAGAGCAGGCCTACGTGCTCGCCGACCACGCCGGGCGCGGCGGCCTCCTCTGCGGCGGCGCGTGCGAGGTCGACGGCCTCGGCGCACAGGCGGTCGGGGGTGCGGCTTCGCGTGGTCGCTGCGCTCACAGGTATCGCTTCTCTCCTACGCCGTCTCTCTGGTGCGCCGGCCTGAAGGCGGCGGGTGCGGACGGAGCGGACCGAAGGGCCGCGTCTTACGTCCGCGCCCGATCGCGCTCGGGCGCACCTGCTGTCATCCATTCTGCTGGATGCCGGGGAGGCGCGCGGCCGAGAACAATCGCCACGGCGCGCTACGCACGCTACCTGTTCCGCGACGTTCGGCCTACACCGACGGGACGTTTCCCCGTACCGGACCCCCGCCATCCGCGCGGTAACCGCACTACGCGGGCCTTTCTCGGGGCACTATGACGGAGTGGCAGCCGCGAAAGCATCCCATGGTGCCACCGGGACCGGTGGGACGAGGGGATCGAAGGGATCGAAGGCAAGGGGCCGGATCGGCGGTTCGGGCCGGATCAACGGGTCCGTCCGTGCGGTCGGCCGTGCCCTGCATCTTCCGTTCACCGGCACGGCCCGCGGCATCAGGAAGGCCACGCACGCGCACGGCGCCGGGGAGTCCGGCCTCGGCAAGCTGATCGAGCTGCACGCGGTGAACGGCGCGGGGGACGTGATGATCACCGTCGCGCTCGCCTCCACCGTGTTCTTCTCGGTGCCGACGGACGAGGCCCGGGGCCGGGTCGCGCTGTACCTCGCCATCACGATGGCGCCCTTCACCGTCCTCGCCCCCGTGATCGGCCCGCTCCTGGACAAGCTGCCGCACGGCCGCCGGGCGGCGATGGCCGGCGCGATGCTGGCCCGGGCCCTGCTGTCCCTGATCATCGCCGGGGCGGTCGCCAGCGGCAGCCTGGAGCTGTATCCGGCGGCGCTGGGCGTGCTGGTCGCGTCGAAGGCGTACGGCGTGGTCCGCAGCGCCGTGGTCCCCCGGCTGCTCCCCCCGCGCTTCTCCCTGGTGAAGGCGAACTCGCGGGTCACCCTCGGCGGGCTCCTCGCCACCGGTGTGGCGGCTCCCGTGGGGGCCGGGCTGCACGCGATCGGGGAGCGCTGGCCGCTCTACGGCGCCTTCGTGATCTTCATGGCGGGTACGTTCCTGTCGTTCACCCTGCCGCCGAAGGTGGACTCGGCGAAGGGCGAGGACATCGCGCTGCTCGCGGCGGACGAGGAGCATCTGCACGGCCCGCACCGGCAGCCGGTCAAGCGGCCCGGTCTGAGGACCGTCGGCATCGCCGTCACCCATGCCCTCGGCGCGAACGCCGCCCTGCGCTGGCTGTCCGGCTTCCTGACCTTCTTCCTCGCCTTCCTGCTGCGCGAGCACCCGCTGACGGGGTCCAGCGCGGCCGTTTCGCTGGGGATAGTGGCGGTAGCGGCGGGCGCGGGCAACGCGCTCGGCACGGCGGTGGGGGCGTGGCTGCGGGCCCGGGCGCCGGAGATCATCATCGTGACGGTCCTCGCGGTGGTCCTGGGCGCGGCGATCACCGCGGCGATCTTCTTCGGCGCGTTCCTGGTGGCGTGTCTGACGGCGACGACCGGGTTCTGTCTGGCGCTGGCGAAGCTGTCGCTGGACGCGCTGATCCAGCGGGACGTGCCGGAGCCGGTGCGCACCTCGGCGTTCGCCCGCTCGGAGACCATGCTGCAGATGGCGTGGGTGCTGGGCGGCGCGATCGGCATCGTGATGCCGCTCAACGGCACGCTGGGCCTGTGTGTGGCCGCCGGTGTCCTCGCGCTCGGCTGGCTGACGACGGTGCGTGGTCTGATCGGCTCGGCCCGTCACGGAGGGACGCCGAAGGCCCGCGTGGCGTAACACACAGCGGCATGGCCCCCCACATAAGGAGACCGTCGCACGCGCCCGATAGCCTTCGCCCCATGACCACGCTGCAATCCGTATTGCGACGCCGCCGCGCCGTCGCCGCCGCCGGCGCCGTTTCCGCCGGACTGCTCGTCCTGTCGGCCTGTGACAAGCCGACGCCGCTGTCCACGATCACCGTCGGCCGCACCTCGGTGAGCTCCGAGGCCACCTGTGGCGGCGAGGGCAAGGCCCTGAACGCCGCCGCGCTGACGAAGTGCCTGGCCGACAAGGACATCAAGTCCATCGACGTCGACCCGGACGAGACGGTCCGCTTCGGGGTCGACCCCGACATCGCGGACAAGCGCTGGACGATCCTGATGAACGGTCAGCCGCTCACCGAGGACAGCGACAAGACGTACCGCACGATCCCGGGCAGTGTGTTCTTCAACGCCCAGTACGGCGCCCAGGGCGACTCGACGCTCGTCACCATCAAGGCGGGCGACGGCAAGAAGGACAGCCAGAGCGCGACCGGTCTGTGGTCGTTCAAGCTGAAGAAGGACGACTAGTCACGTCCTCCGCCCGCATCCTCGTGGCCACCGCGGTCCCCGCAGAACGGGACGCGGTGGCACGGGCGTTCGTGGAGCCGTGCCAGGTGGTGGTGCCCCTGCCCGGGGTGGTCCTGCACCGCCCCGACGTGGCCTTCGACCTCCTGGCCGCCGGTGTGGGCCCGGCGCGCGCCGCCGCGTCCGTCTCCGCCGCCCTGACCGCCGCCGCCCTGCTCGGGGCGCCGTACACCCTGGTCGTCTCGGCCGGCATCGCCGGCGGTTTCCTCCCCGACGCGCCCGTCGGCTCCCTGGTCGTCGCCGACCGGATCACCGTCGCCGACCTGGGCGCGGAGAGCGCGGACGGCTTCCTGCCGGTCACCGAGCTGGGCTTCGGGACCGTCACCCACCGTCCGCCGGACTCACTCGTACGAGCCGCCGAGGCCGCCACCCGAGGCCGCACCGGCGAGATCCTGACGGTCTCCACGGTCACCGGCACCGCCGCCCGGGCCACCGCCCTGCGGGAGCGCCACCCGGATGCGCTCGCCGAGGCCATGGAGGGGTTCGGGGTCGCCGAGGCGGCCGACGCGCACGGCACGCCCGTCCTGGAGATCCGCGCGGTCTCCAACCCCGTGGGGCCCCGCGACCGGGCCGCCTGGCGCATCGGCGAGGCGCTGGCCGCGCTGACGAAGGCCTTCGGGAAGCTCGTCCCCGCCCTGGAGAGTTGGCACTCACATGACCAGTGACCCGCTGAAGATCGCGTACTCCCCCTGCCCCAACGACACGTTCGTCTTCGACGCCCTCGCCCACGGCCGGGTGCCGGGCGCGCCCGCGCCGGACGTGACGTTCGCGGACATCGACGTCACCAACGGCATGGCCGAGCGCGGCGAGTTCGATGTGCTGAAGGTGTCGTACGCCGTGCTGCCGTACGTCCTCGACACGTACGCGCTGCTGCCCTGCGGGGGCGCGCTGGGCCGGGGCTGCGGCCCCCTGGTCCTGACGCGGGAGGCCGGGCTTGGGGGCACCTCCCACGCTTTCGGCAGTGGGGGACTGACCGGGCGCACGGTCGCGGTGCCCTCCGAGACGTCGACGGCGTACCTGCTGTTCCGCCTCTGGGCGGCGGACACGCTGCCCGGCGGGGTCGGCGAGATCGTGGTCCTGCCGTTCCACGAGATCATGCCCGCCGTACGGGACGGCAAGGTCGACGCGGGACTCGTCATCCACGAGGCGCGCTTCACGTACCGGAACTACGGCCTGCACAAGCTCGCGGACATGGGCGAGCACTGGGAGTCCACCACGGGCCTGCCGATCCCGCTGGGCGCGATCATCGCCAAGCGCTCACTGGGCCCGGACACCCTGACCGCCCTGGCGGCCGCGATCCGCGCCTCCGTCCAGGCCGCCTGGGACGCCCCCGAGATCTCCCGCCCCTACGTCATGGCCCACGCCCAGGAGATGGACCCGGCCGTCGCCGACCAGCACATCGGCCTGTACGTCAACGAGTTCACGGCAGACCTGGGCGAGGACGGCTACGCGGCGATCAGAGGCCTGCTGACACGCGCGGCGGCCGAGGGGCTGGTGCCGCCCCTCGGCCCGGACGCACTGGAATTTCCCTGAGGGCTCAGACGTCCAGTTGGTCGGCGACCGCGCGCAGCAGGCCCGCGATCTTCTTGCCGGAGGCCTTGTCGGGGTAGCGGCCCTTCTCCAGCATCGGGGTGATGTTCTCGAGGAGGGTCGTCAGATCCTGCACGATGGAGGCCAGTTCGTCGGGCTTCTTGCGCTGGGCCGCCGCGACGGAGGGCGTCGGGTCGAGGATGACGACGGAGAGTGCCTGGTCGCCGCGCTGTCCGGCGACTACGCCGAACTCCACTCGCTGGCCCGGCTTCAGTGTCTCGACTCCGGCGGGGAGGACCGAGGAATGGACGAAGACGTCACCGCCGTCGTCACGGGAGAGAAAGCCGAAGCCCTTCTCGCTGTTGAACCACTTGACCTTGCCGGTAGGCACGTCTGTCCTCGTCCTCGTACTCGTCGGAAACTTGCTTCTGGAAAAAACAGTTCGGGAACGGCTCTTGATAGCACTCGGGCGGGTCGACCATGACCCGCCGGTACCAAGGCTAATGCTCTTCGAGCGACTGACAAGACGTCGCCCGGTTGTTCCTTCGCGGTGGGAACTACCCTGGTCCGGTGCGTGACAAAACCCAAACGAATTCCGCCGCTCCCGGTGACCGACTGATCCGTGCCGGAGCCCTCGTCTTCTTCGCCGGCGCCGTGGCCACCCTCGTCACGATCGCCCCGCTGCTCCTCGGCACGACGCCTTTCCCGACGTATATGTTCGGACTGAGCATGCTCATGGGCGTCGGATTCCTCGTCGCGGGCGCCGGAGTGCTCCAGTCGATCGCGGCGGGCCGCCGTCAGGCGCGGGCGGGAGGTCAGCCCTCGTAGTCCGCGAACCACTCCCCGAACCGGGTCAGATCGTCGAGGACGACGTCCGCCCCGGCCTCGGTCAGCTCCGCGGCACTGCACGGCCCCGTGGCCACACCCACCGAGAACGCCTCGGCGAGCCGGGCCCCGCGCACGTCCCCCACATGGTCGCCGACGTACACGGACGCCCCGTGCTCGCGCAGCGCCTCCGCCTTCTGCGCCGCCCACCGGTTGCCGATCACCGCGTCGGGCCGCATGCCCAGGTGCTCCATGTGCAGCCTGGCGTTGGGCTCCCACTTCGCGGTGACGACGATCGCCTTCCCGCCGGCCCGCCGCACCGCCTCCAGCGCCTCATGGGCGCCGGGCATCGCGAGCGTGCCGGTGACCGCGTACGCCGGGTAGATCTCGCGGTAGAGGTCGCCCATGGCCGCTATGTCCTCGGCCGGGAACCAGTGCGCCATCTCCTCCGCCAGCGGCGGCCCCAGCCGGGTGACCACCAGATCGGCGTCGACGTACGTCCCGGTCCGCGCGGACAGCTCCGTCCAGCAGGCGTGGATGCCGGGCCGGGAGTCGATGAGGGTCATGTCGAGGTCGAAGCCGACGGTGCGGGCGCGGGCCGAGGTGGCGGTCATGCGGGACATTGTGCCCGGTCGGGGCGGTCGGCCCGCTGCCTATTTCCGCCGCTGCGACCGCCAGACCAGGAACAGCGCCGACGCCACGGCCGCGCCCCGCACCACCCACGGCCAGGTCTCGCCGATCGCGTCGTTCATGTGCCCCTCGGCGATCGGCGCACCCCAGCGGCCCTCGTTGCGGCCCCACAGCCACACCAGCCCGGCGGCGACCGACAGCCCCGGCAGCCACATCACCGCCAGCTTGGTCTCCCGGTCGGTCAGCCGACGCGAGAGATAGGCGATGGCCCAGCCCACCACCAGCAACAACAACTTCCCGAGCACCGCGCCGACGACGAGGGCGACGGCGGCGAGCAGCAGCAGGGGGTTGCTCCAGCCGCCGCTCGGGAGGGCGGGCAGAAACCGCCGCCGCCCCTTGACCGCGGCCCCGGCCCCGGGCTCGGCCCCGGCCGCCGCGGTCTCCTCCTTCGGCTCCCCCTGTTTCCCCTGCTCCCCCTTCTCCGCCTGCTCCTTCTCGGGCCGCGGTGCCCGCAGCATCTCCGGGATCTCGACCCCGCCGACGAACCCGGGCACCTCGTCGCCCAGCGCGAACGGATCGGACTCCCGCTGCCACCAGTCGGGCACCTGCACCTCGTCGGCGGGCCCGCCCGACCGGGGCCCGGGCACCTTGCGGAGCCCCAGCGGAGCCGGCGGCGGCCGGTCCTCGTCGTCCCGCTGTACGGGCACGGAGGGCGTCGGCGCCTGCGGGGCGCCCCCACCGGTGTCGGCCGCGGCGGCGACGACGTCGTCCGGGCTGCCGAGGCGGTCGATGATGCGGCGGACGGCGGCGGGCGAGTCGACGGTCGCCTTGGACCGGCGCCGGTCGATCTCGTTGCGCAACTCGGACACGAGCCGCATCCGCGTGGCCGACGACAACTGCTGCTGCTGCGCGACGTCACCGACACGGCTCAGATACTCGTAGACGACCTGGTCGCTCTCGATCCCCACGGGGAGACGCTATCGCGCAAGCCCGACGATCCGGGCCGGGACGGGGGTCCGGGGGCGCGGCCCCCCGAGACGGCGACCCGCTAACGTGGGCAAGATGAGCACCGAGGACCACCCGGCCCCCCGGTCCCTCGCGGAAGCGCTCCGCGGCAGGGACGACGCCTCCCTGGCCGCCCTCCTGCGCAGCCGCCCCGACCTCATCACCCCGGTCCCCACCGACCTCACCCAGCTCGCCACCCGCGCCGGCACCCGCGCCTCCGTCGTACGGGCGCTGGAGCGGCTCGACCGGTTCGCGCTGCAGACCGCGGAGGCGCTGGCGGTGGCCGCCGACCCGTCGTCGTACGACGAACTGCTCGGTCTGGTGGCCGGGGACGCCCGCGACCCGGAGGTGTCGGCCGCGCTGCCCGCCGCCCTCGCGGCCCTGCGCGAGCAGGCGCTGGTGTGGGGCGCCGACGACCGCCTCCGTCTGGTCCGCACGGCCCGCGAGCTGCTCGCCCCGTCGCCGCAGCACCCGTCCCCCACCGGCCTCGGCCCGAGTGTGCGGGAGGCGACGGCGGGCATGTCGCCGGGCCGGATCCAGGAGATCGTGGCGACCGTCGGGCTGCCGTCCACGCACGACTCGGTCTCCGCCGTGGACGCGCTCACCGCGCTCTTCACGCACCGCAGGAAGATGAAGGCGCTGCTGGCCAAGGCCCCGCAGGAGTCCCTGGAGGTGCTGGAGCGGCTGGTGTGGGGCCCGCCGTACGGCCAGGTCACCCATGATCCGGCGCCCCGGCTGCGCTGGCTGCTGGACCGCGGTCTGCTGCTGCCGACGGCGCCCGGCACGGTCGTCCTGCCCCGCGAGGTCGCCCTGCATCTGCGGGCCGGCCGGGCGCACCGGACGCCGGAGCCGCTGCCGCCCGCCGTGGAACCGGCCGCCACCCACCGTCCACAGGTTGTGGACAGCACGGCGGCCGGGCAGGCGTACACCGCGCTGGCGACGGTGGAAGAGCTGCTCAAGGACTGGGACGAGGGCGGCCCCGCGGTGCTGCGGGCCGGCGGACTGAGCGTGCGGGACCTGAAGCGGACCGCCGTCGCCCTCGACGTACCGGAGCCGGTCGCGGCGTTCTGGGTGGAGCTGGCGTACGCCACCGGCCTGATCGCCTCCGACGGCGAGGCCGACGAGCGGTACGCGGCGACCCCCGCGTACGACGAGTGGCTGGAGCGGCCCGCCGCCGAGCGCTGGGCACGGCTCGCCCAGGCCTGGCTGACGGCGACCCGGACGTCCGGCGTGGTCGGCGGGCGGGACGCCAAGGAGCGGGCGCTGTCGGCGCTCGGCCCGGGCCTGGACCGCTCCGCCGCCCCCGAGGTACGCCACCGGGTCCTGACCCTCCTGGCCGCCCTGCCGGAGGGCGCCGCCCCGCACCCCGAGGCGGTCCTGGCCCGACTGCGCTGGGAACGCCCCCTGCGCGGACCGCAGGCCTCTCCCCAGGGCGAGGACGATCTCCGCTCCCGCCTCGCCCGCTGGACCCTCACCGAGGCCGAACTGCTCGGCGTGACCGGACGCGGCGCCCTGTCGGCACAGGGCCGGGCCCTGATCGGCGTATCACCGGCCGCCCACGGCCGTCACCCGGAACCGGAGGGCCCCGGCGACAAACTCCCGGTCCACCACCACCGCACGGCCACTCCGCTCACCCCCCTGTCCCCGCCCGAACAGGCCGTGGCCGCCGCGGCCGCCGGCCGCCTGCTGGCGCCGCTGCTGCCCGAGCCCCTGGACCACGTCCTGCTCCAGGCGGACCTCACGGCCGTGGCGCCGGGCCCCCTCCAGCGCCCGCTCGCCGAGGTGCTGAGCGTGCTCGCCGACGTGGAGTCCAAGGGCGGCGCGACCGTCTACCGCTTCACGCCCGGCTCCGTACGCCGCGCCCTGGACGCCGGCCGCAGCGCCTCCGACCTGCACGCCTTCCTCGGCCGGCACTCGCGTACGCCGGTGCCGCAGCCGCTCGCCTATCTGATCGACGACGTGGCCCGCAGACACGGCCGGCTGCGGGTGGGCGCGGCCTCGGCGTACGTCCGCTGCGACGACGACACCGTGCTGAACGAGATCCTCGCCGACAAGCGGGCCGGCACCCTGCGGCTGCGCCGCCTGGCCCCGACGGTGCTGGCCGCCCAGGCCGACCCGGCGGCCCTCCTCGACGGCCTGCGCGCGATGGGCTACGCGCCCGCCGCCGAATCCGCCGAGGGCGATGTCCTGATCACCCGCGCCCACGCCCACCGCACCCCGCCCCGCACGGCCCCCGAGCCGGTCCCCGACGGCCCCCCGATCCCCGACGCGACCCTCCTCACGGCGGCTGTCCGGGCGATCCGGGCCGGCGACCTCGCCTCCACGACCCCCCGCAAACCCACCGACACCGCCACCCCCCTCGCCCCCGGCGAACTCCCCCGCACCAGCTCCGCCGAGACCCTGGCCACCATGCAGGCCGCCGTCCTGACGGGCGAGGCCCTCTGGATCGGCTACGTCAACGCCGAGGGCACCGCCAGCCAACGCGTCATCGCCCCCGTGAGGGTGGAGGGCGGCTTCGTCACGGCGTACGACCACACGGCGGACGAGGTCCGCACGTATCCGCTGCACCGGATCACGGGGGTGGCGGAACTGGCGGACGGTTAACGGCGCCGGGTTCGAGCAGCGCCCCGAGAGGGGCGCGGGGCTGTATCGATATGCGGCTCCGCCGCGTGGGCGCGACCAGCCACGACCAAGCCGCAGTCGAACGACGACTAACAGTCCCCCACTGCTGAATCCGCCCCCAGCCCGAAATGCACCCGCGCCGCACTCTCCAACCCCACCGAACTCACCGCCTCATCCAACCGGGACTCGGCGAACACCGAGAAGTGGTCCTCCTCCCACTCCGCATACCCGGCCCCGTCCGGCGGCTCCTCCTGAGCGACGACCCGGTACCCCTCCCCGTCCCGCTCCAACCGCATCACCTGCGGAGAGTGCGCCCCACCGCACTCCTGCAGCGCCCCGCCCCGCACCCCGTACTCCACACACAACGTGTCGACCCCGGCCCGCACCCGGTCCCCCTCCGCGCGGAGATCCAGCGCCTCCGCCTCACAGAACCACCGCGCCCTCAGCGAGGGCTCGCTCTCACCGACCCCGTCCCCCTGCGCCTGCGCGACGAGCCGCGCCTCGATCGCGGGGCGTACGGAGGCCCACAGACCGGCGTCCACACCGCTCGACCCCCGCGCCCACGTCCCCGTCGCCACCAGCACCACCACGGCGCCCACACCGGGTCCCCAGATGCGTACCGAAGTCACCGCGAGCTCCTCACCGAGCCGCGCGCGCTGCGTGGCTCCACCGGACAAGACCGTCGAGAGGCGCTCGGGGTTGCACGCGGGATGGGGCACACTGGACGTTTGGCCGCCTCGGGAGGATGTGCGTACCACGTGAACGGACCGCTGACCGTCCACTGGGTGACACGCCCTGCGACCCTGGGCACCGCTCTGCGGTTCCTGGAACAGCATGACGCGGAGATCGAGGCACTCAGCCGCTTCCTCATGCTGAAGCAACGCACCGAAGCCCGGCCGCTGGAGACCGTCGAATTCGACGGCGACATGGCCGACCTCCAGGACAACGAGACCGATCGCAGCATGGACTCCTTCCTCGATGACTTGAGGGCGGGCCGCAAGCAAGAGCCGAGCGGCCCCACCATCACCTACGCCCTGGTCACCCCGGAAGGTGAGCTGGAGTTCCACATCGACCCGGTCGACGGCATGCGGGACAAGGTTGGCGCGGCTGGCGCCGGTGTCGTCGACCGGATCCTCGTGCCTTCCCCGTCCACCGTCCACGCCTACGTCGCAGATCTGGTCACAGCGTCACCCGAGCGTTCCAACCCCGTCGCTGACGAGATGCTGCGCTTGCTCGACTGCCACGACGGGCCGTTCTACGGACCTATCTCTTTCTTTGCCGTCAGCGCAGGCGCCTCTCGGCCGCAAAGCCTGGACGAGGACCAGCGCGAGATGCTGCGCGCAGCTCATGAAGTGGCCCGTGGACGCGCTGAACTCTAGGGAGAACCCAGAACTCGTGTCCCGCGAGTTGCCCTCCCTGAGGGAAAAATGGCCTGGCCCAGGCCGTGCTCTCGTCCTTGTATCAGGTCGAGAGCCCACCCGTGATCAGCTCCGTTCCTTCTCGATGGCCTCGAAGATGTCGGCGTCGGTCTCCTGCTGCCACGACGGGAGGTCGGGCCAGTCGGCCACGTATCCCGGCTTCGGGTCCTCGAAGTGCTTGAACATCTGGGCCGTCCAGCACGTCGCAACGAAGCGGCTCTTCTGCTCGCGGGACAGCCGTGACGTGGTGCCGCCGCTGATCTCGATGAAGTGACGGACCTGCTCGTAGACGGAACCTGCTGCCTCGCGCTCCCACTGCGGGGTGTCATCCCACCGGGTCACGTAGCCGGCCTTCGGCTCTCCCGGGAAGTGCTGGCGGACTCCCGCGATCCAGGCTTCCCGGAACAGTCGTGCACCCTCGGTCTGCGACATGCCTACCCCTCTCGTCACGGCGCGCTCAGCGTGGCGATCTCCGCCCCCAATTCCGCCACGCGGTGGTCGCGGCTCAAGGGACCGAACTCGTCGCACAGGGCTTGGAGTCTACGGGTGACGTACCCGGACCCGGAGGAGCGGGCCAGTTCGATGGCTTCCCTGCCATACACCACAAGCTGTTCGACGTCCCGCCGCTTCGCACCGATGGCGGCCAGGTCGGTGAGCACTGCTCCCCGTCGCCGGTACGACTGCCCGGACGCCAGAGCTGTCTGCTCCAGGGCATCCCTCAAAGCGTTCTCCGCCAGGTCGAGACGGCCCAACTGTACGTAACGCGACCCCCGTTCCTCTGCCAGACGCGCTCCGTCGAACCGGAGCCATCCACCGTTGGTGCTGTCCGCGGTGAGGTCGCGAACGGCCTCGGCCCGGTCCATCGCGCGCTCGCACGCATCCAGGTCTCCAAGGCCGGCGCATGCCTCGGCTTGGACGGAAGCGACCCAATGCCGAGTCGAGAGGTTGCTGTCCCCTCGGTCGGCCAGTCGCTCGGCCGCGCCAAGCATCTGCGCGGCCTGCCGGTACCGCTGCTCGGACATGTCCACGTAGGCATGACGGACGAGCGCGCATGCCCACAAGTCGTACGCCTCGGCGTCCTTACTGACCGACGCAGCGAGCGAGTACGAAGCAGCTGCGTCGGAGTACCGATTGCCGTCGAACGCCACCTCCCCGGCCAACTGAAAGAGGTCGGCCACCGCGCTCAGCAGGGCCCGTGCACTTCCACGGTTGCTCGCCAGCGCCTCGTTCAGGGTCGTCAACTGGTCCCGGACGACGGGATAGACAGAGCCCTTGGAGCGAGCCAGTTGGTAGACCTGCCAGAGGTGTCTGTTCATACGCGCGAAGTCGGCAGGCATTCCGCGACGGACGCCCTCGGTCAGGGCCTCGGCCTCCTCGACCGGCAGGACGGTCAAAGCCCCGCTGACAGTCAGTATGCGGAGGAACTCACGGCGGATCATTTCGTCGGGGTCTCCCGCGCTCGGGGCGTCACTGAACTCGTGCCCGGCAGCCTCCTGGCCTGCGGCTCTTGGCGGCTTCAGGAGGATGTCCAGCTCTCGGAGGCTGACTTCGAGAGCGGCGGCCAAGCCCCGTCGCTGGGGCGGCTGAGGAGCGACTTTGCCGCTTTCCCAGCGTCCGACCGTTGTGCGGTCCACGCCGAGTAACTGGGCCAACTTCTCCTGACTGTAGCCCAGAGCCCTGCGCCGTTCCGCCAGTTCCATGGCACCCCTTCCCCGCGGCTTCGGCCCCTTCGGTGCCCGTGCACGGACCTGCGTCAAGACTGCCGCATTGATGCCGTGGAGACCTCCGACTCCTGGCGCTTTCCTGGATGTTGCCCGGACGAGCAGCGGGATTCACAGAGGAGTTCGGTCATGACCACGAGAGGCGAGGCTCTGGCGCGCGAGCCACACAGGAACACGCGGATGCGGGGCCCGGGTGCTGAGCATCGAGTCCTCATGACGCTCAGGGTCTCGCGTGACTCCGGCCGGACATGGAGCCAGGTGACGGAGGTATGGGAGGTCGAGAATCCGGTGATTCCCGACAACCCCATTGGCTTTCCGCCCTGCACGTGCCCGCGCTGCACGGACCAGTGCCCGCACTCCGAAGCCTCCCCTGGGGTGGAGTGGTGATGCGGTGCACGCACTGGCACCAGGTGCTCCTCGACCTGGTGCAGGAAGCACGGGGCAGGTCGGCCGCGGAGTGCGTCGACAGGGCCGTGCAGTGCCAGTTGTCCGCGCACGACGACGGTGAGCACTACGGCCTCCTCGACGACGTCGGCGAGTACGGGACCGCCCTGTGGCTCCGCTGGCTCGGGAGGGCCGAAGTGGAGCTGGTCGTACTGCCGGACTGCCCGGTGGTCGCCCCGGGTCTCGACGGTGAGGGCTGCTGTCTGTTCGCCGACCACACCGAGCAGCACACCTGGGAAGACACCCTGGAGGTGGTCTCGTGCACCAGCTGAGCGCGAACCTGCACAAGAGCTCGTTTCTCGTCGCCCGCCCCGACTCCCATGGCGGAATGCAGACCCGGCGCCTTCGCCCTCCTCTCAACCAGAACTGCGAGGACTGCGGCGGCAGTGGCGCCGACTCGTCCGGCAAGTCCTGCGGCACCTGCAACGGGCTCGGCGAGATCTATTGTCGCGCTGGCCGTCAGGGCGCACGTGAGCCGTCGCGTTCCATGATCCGGAAGGAGGGCCGCTGATGGCCCACGCTCTGATCGCATCCCCGTTCCTCGACGGGCACCTGCTCCTCAAGCCAGGAGCGAGGACAGGCGCCCGCATCCCCTACGGCCACTACGAGGGCATCCGGCAAGCGGTCGCCGATGGTGAGGCACTGCCCGCCTGGGCGGTGCGGACCGCCGCCGATGTCTGGGGCATCGACTTGAACGGCCGACCCGCGCAAGGCACGGTGCTGGTGCGCGATCCGTCCCCGTACGGCTACTGCCGCGCCTCCTGGGAGATCAACCTCGGCTGCAACTTCGGCTGCAAGCACTGCTACCTCGGTGAGCGGCCCTTCTCCGGGCTCGGCTGGGAGGACAAGGTGCGGCTGCTGGACATCATGCGCGAGGCCGGCGTTCTCTGGCTTCAGATCACCGGTGGCGAACCCACCATGGACCCTCACTTCCAGAGCGCCTACCGGTACGCCTGGCAGGCCGGGATGATGCTCACCATCTCCACCAACGGCTCGCTGCTTTGGCGACCGGACCTTCTCAAGCTCTTCCGCGACTGCCCGCCCTACCGGTTGGTCGTCAGCATGTACGGGGCGAGCGAGGAGTCCTTCGACACGCTCACCCAGCGCCGTGGCGCGTGGAAGGCGTTCCGGCGCGGCATGGACGCCGCACGCGAGGCGGGCCTGCAACTGCGTATCAACGTCGTGGTGACCGAGGACAACGCCGCCGAGGCCGACGAGATGGCCGCCCTCGCCAAGGAGTGGAACGTCGAGAACCACGCGTACACGAACATGACGCCCACGATCTACGGCGGCGGTGAGCCGCTGCTCGCCCAGTCCGCCGCCCACCTGCGACAGCGCAAGCCGTTCGCCTGTTGCAACGCGGGACACACCTTCTTCCACGCCGACCCGCACGCCAAGGTGTCGATCTGCAAGGTCGGCCGGGACGACCAGATCGACCTCATGGCCGAAGGCATCGACGGCCTCACCCGGCTCGGCGCCATCGCCGACCGCCTCATGCTTCGCACCGGAGGGTGCGAGGGCTGCGCCTTGTCCGGCACCTGCCGGGTCTGCCGCCCCCTGGCCAAGCACTATCAGGAGGCGAAGGCGCCGCTGCACAGCTACTGCCAACATGGAGACAAGGAGAACGGATCATGACCCCGCCCGTACTGGTGACCCTTCTGCCCGGCCCGCCAGCCTCGGCGCGCCGCGCGGCGCCGCCCGTCGCCGCCCTCTCGGTGACCGCTGTCCCGGACCTGGACGATGTCGTGGAGAGCGCGGAGTGCTCCTGCGACGCAGGCGACGACAATCCCCACTGACCGACGCGATCCAGTCGGTTCCGTTCAGGCCCTGGCGCGTTCGCGTCGGGGCCTGAGCCCTGACCGGCCGACCGTTAGGGTGCCGCTCATGTTCTTCCGCTGGGACTGGCTCCGGCCCGTATTGACCGCGCCGATCGTGCCGACTCTCGGCCCCGTCCACCCTCACGTCCTCACCATCGACCTCTTCGAGGACACGCTGCGAGCGGCCGTCACCGACCGATCCTTCCTCCACTACGACAAGGACCGGCGCTGGGGAAGCGAGAAGGACGAGACGGTCCTTCGCGGCGACGTGGTTCACCAGCCCGGCCACACTCTCATCCCCACCCTGGCCCGGCGCGGACGCGGCACCGTCAAGGTCTTCGCCTACGGGCACCGCGACAGTGTCGCGGATGAAGCCGCCGAACTGGCCGCGAAGCTCGCCGCCGTACACGACGCGGTCAACGCGAGGGTCGTGCGCCCGCTCGGCCCCGAGACCGAATCCCCGCGCGGCACCCGCATCCAGCTCCAGGACTTCACCGCTCGCCTCTGCCCGGACCCCGGCGGCCCGGTCCGCCCCGTCACCGACTGGCCGGCCGCCGTGCAGGAGACCTTCGCCCCGTTCGCCACCGCCATGGCCGCCGACGGCCTGGCCTTCCTCCACGCCCAGATGCAGGCCGGCCGGTGCGGCCCGGTCCTCGCCGCTGCCGTCGAGAACCGCATCGTGGGCGCGATTGGCCCCATGGAAGTACGCCCCGACGCGATCGGATGCCCCCAGCTCTTGCCCCAGTACTTCGCCCTCCTGCCCGAGGCCCGAGGACAGGGCCTGGGCCGCATCCTCTGGCGAGCCGCGATGCACTGGGGCCAGTCCCACGGCGCCGCCTACCAGCTCCTCCAGACCGAGGTCGGTGGACCCTCCGACATGCTGTGCCAATCTGAAGGACTGGCCTCTCTCGGCTTCACCCACACCACACGGGCGTAACCGTCAGATCTCGCCCGCCGTGAGGTCACAACGGATTCAGCGCCTCTGCGCTCTCACGCTAACTACCGTCCGTGCTCTGGCCGTTCGCTCATGCAGGCGAGGGTTACCACGCGGCTGACCGGAGCGGCTTTGGCCGGTGTCCTGTTCGGGTTGGGGTCGGGCATGTTCAGGGGGCCGTACGCTTGCCCGGCAACTCGGGCAGGCATTGCCCCTGCCCGGAATTTGAACATCAGGGCCGGCCTGCTGACAGCCGCACCTCGCTATGAACCCAAGCCCAGCGTTCGCCTCTCGTTCCGCCTCGCCGACGCATACGCCCTCGGCGGCTTCCGCCTCAGTTCCACCTCATGGGACCTGGCAGAATCCGTCCCAACGCTGAGGACGGCACTATCCGAGACAGACGGGGATGCTCTCTGCGAACTCGTTGCAGAGACAGTTGAGTTCACAACGCGTGATGGCGTCGCACTGTCGTATTGCCGCGTGTCCGGTGGCTTCGGTGTCAGCCCTGGCTGTCTGCCGCCTCGGTCTCCTGTCCGCTCGTCTTCACCGCTGCCGCCCGCCGCATGTGCCCCTCCTCGCCGAAGTGCACCGACAGACGCGACGTGTCCAGCTTCTTGCCGCCACGCCGCGCGGGTGCCACCTCCACGTAGCCGCCCGCGTTCAACAACAGGTCTCGCTTGCCGGCTACGTCCGAGCGCTTCCACTGCTCGGCGTGCGTCTCTCCGGTCGGCTCCGCCTGCACGCCGCCGGGCTTCGCCGTTCGCTGCTTCTCCTTCAGGGACGCGAGACGGTTCTCCAGCTTGGCGTACTGCTCCGCGTACCGGATCGCTCGGTCGTCGCCTCTAAATAGGCCCCGGTCGTAGCGATCTTTTTGCAAGTCGGCCAACGCTTCCTCAGCCTGCCGGATCTGCGGGCGGAAGTCCTCTCCGACCTCCTGGACCATCCGCATCACGGGAAGGTGCCCGTACTTCGCGATGAACTGCTCGGTGACGTAATCCTCGGTGGTCACCCCCGCCACGGTCGGCCCGTAGCACTTGACGCCCGGCTTCTCCTCCCCCTTGGCCGCCCGCTGGCGGTACTTCAGGGGACCGATGCACCGGTACCGAAGCTGACCGTTGCGCCCGCTGAAGGTGTACATGCGCTCGGCGCAGACTCCGCAGTGCGGGATGCCGCGCAGCAGCGACGTCCCCTCACGGCGCTTCTCCCCCGGGTTCGCCCGACGCTCCAGCTCGTCCTGGAGTGCCTGCCAGGTGTCCGTGTCGAGGATCGGCGGGCGGTTGACCAGGGGCAGCCCGTCCGTCCGCAGGATCGGCTTTCCGTCCTCGATGACCTGGCCGAGCAACTGTGGGTTGCCCAGCATGCTGCGCAGCGTCGTTGTGTACCACTGCTTGGAGTCGCTGCGCGTACCCATGGTCTGGCGTGAGGCGTGACCGGGCGAGGGGACGCCCTCTTTGTTGAGGTCGTTGATGATCTGCATGAGCGAGTCCTTGGTCAGAACCCGCTCCACGATCCGCTTGATCGCCTTGGCCTCGTCCTCGTTGACCGCAAGGACCTTGCCCGCCCCGTTGGGGTTGGGGACGACCATGTACCCGTACGGGACCCGACCGCCGGTGTAGCGACCCTCGCGACGCAGATGCTCATGCGGCTGGACACCCGCATACCGATGGTGTCGGACTCCAGTTCGGCGAAGACCGCGATCACCTTCGCCATGGCCCGGCCCATGGACGATGTGAGGTCGAGCGGCTCCGTCGCCGACGCAAGCGCGACGCTCTGATGCTCGGCGAGTCGCATGATCTCCGCGAAGTCGACCGTCGAGCGAGCGAGCCGGTCGATCTTGAAGAACACGATCACGTCCAGCTCGGCGAGCCTGGTCAGGATGCGTTGCAGGCCCGGCCGGTCGAGACCCCGCGAGAAACCGGAGACATCGATGTCCTCCTCGACGAATATGACGTCCCAGCCACGTGCCTCACACAACGCCTCGCACGCCGCTCTCTGGCGCTCGGGAGAAGTCGTCTCGTCCGTTTCACGCGATAGGCGAATATAGATAGCGGCGCGCATCCCCGGCGCGTCGGCCGGTACGCCCTTCCGGCGCCGGGCACGGGGCATGGCCCGGGCCGTGGCAGATGTGGTGTCTGTCACGGTGACAATCCTATCCGCGGAGGTATGCGTGTCCTGCCTGATCGTCCAGTCGGACAAAACCCTGCTCCTGGAAGTCGACCACGAGCAGGCCGACGACTGCCGTCGCGCCATCGCGCCGTTCGCCGAGCTGGAGCGGGCGCCCGAGCACATCCACACCTACCGGGTGACCCCGCTGGGCCTGTGGAACGCGCGGGCGGCCGGGCACGACGCCGAGCAGGTGGTGGACGCGCTGGTGCAGTACAGCCGCTACCCGGTGCCGCACGCGCTGCTCGTGGACATCGCGGAGACGATGGACCGCTACGGCCGGCTGACCCTGTCCAAGCACCCGGCGCACGGGCTGGTGCTGACCACGACCGACCGGCCGGTGCTGGAGGAGATCCTGCGTTCCAAGCGGGTCGCCCCGCTGGTCGGCGCCCGGCTCGACCCGGACACGGTCGTGGTGCACCCCTCGGAGCGCGGGCAGATCAAGCAGACCCTGCTGAAGCTGGGCTGGCCGGCCGAGGACCTCGCCGGGTACGTGGACGGCGAGGCGCATCCGATCGAGCTGGCGGAGGACGGCTGGGCGCTCAGGCCGTACCAGAAGCAGGCGGTGGAGAACTTCTGGCACGGCGGGAGCGGGGTCGTGGTGCTGCCCTGCGGGGCCGGCAAGACACTGGTCGGCGCGGGGGCGATGGCCCAGGCGAAGTCGACCACCCTGATCCTCGTCACGAACACGGTCTCGGCCCGGCAGTGGAAGCACGAGCTGGTGAAGCGGACCTCGCTGACCGAGGACGAGATCGGCGAGTACAGCGGGACGCGCAAGGAGATCCGCCCGGTCACCATCGCCACCTATCAGGTGCTGACGACCCGGCGCAAGGGCGTCTATCCGCACCTGGAGCTGTTCGACTCCCGGGACTGGGGGCTCATCCTCTACGACGAGGTGCACCTGCTGCCCGCCCCCGTCTTCAAGTTCACCGCCGACCTCCAGGCCCGCCGCCGCCTCGGTCTGACCGCGACGCTGGTCCGCGAGGACGGCCGTGAGTCGGACGTGTTCTCCCTCATCGGCCCCAAGCGGTTCGACGCGCCGTGGAAGGAGATCGAGGCGCAGGGCTACATCGCGCCGGCGGACTGTGTGGAGGTACGGGTCAATCTCACCGACTCCGAGCGGCTGGCGTACGCGACCGCCGAGGCGGAGGAGAAGTACCGCTTCTGTGCGACGACCGCGACCAAGCGGAAGGTGACCGAGGCGATCGTGCGGCGCTTCGCGGGCCAGCAGATCCTCGTCATCGGCCAGTACATCGACCAGCTGGACGAGCTGGGCGAGCACCTCGGGGCGCCGGTCATCAAGGGCGAGACGTCCAACGCGCAGCGCGAGAAGCTCTTCGACGCCTTCCGGGAGGGCGAGATCAGCGTGCTGGTGGTGTCGAAGGTGGCGAACTTCTCGATCGACCTGCCCGAGGCGACGGTCGCCATCCAGGTGTCCGGCACCTTCGGCTCCCGCCAGGAGGAGGCCCAGCGCCTGGGCCGGGTGCTGCGCCCGAAGGCGGACGGTCACCAGGCCCACTTCTACTCGGTCGTCGCCCGCGACACGATCGACCAGGACTTCGCGGCCCACCGGCAGCGGTTCCTGGCGGAACAGGGGTACGCCTACCGGATCATGGACGCGGACGAGCTGCTGGCCGAGGGCTGACCGGTCACCGCCTGCGGCGGACTCCGGCCTCCTCGCCGTACTCACCGAGGATGACCACGTCGAAGGCGGCGCCCACGAAGACCCTGATCGCGTGCAGGGCGTCGCCGAAGGGGTGACGGGGGGCGTCGGACAGGGGGGTCGCGCCGGACGGGCGACCGGGGGCTGGGGTGAGGGTCGCTGCACTCATGTCTCCATGGTGCGCCGGGTGGCATAAAGGGGGCATCGGTCCCAGGTCCCCACTTGGCGTACTACCTGAGTACTCCGGGGCGGCCCGTCCTCCCCTAGGGGAAGGACAGCCGGACGGACAGCCCGGAGGACAGCCCGGAGGACAGCCGCGGAAGGAAAATGGTTCGCCTTTCCCTCCCCCGCCCCTCTAAAATCTCCGCTCTTGCCCGCCTCCCTCCATGGAGTGCCGCCGCCCGGACGGAAACCGGACGGCATCGCCGTAGCCCACCCCCAGCAGGCCCGGAGGCACCTCCTTGTCCACGTCCGTCCACGACGACCCCCTCGGCCGCGAGCGCGCGCATCTCACCTCCTCCCGGGCCGCCCTGCGGGCCATGCGGGAGGACGTCGAGGCGCTCGACATCAGCGACGTCACCGCGAACTGGGTGAACGCCGAGGTCCTCTCCCGCCAGATCGACGAACGCATCAAGGCGCTCGCCGACCTGAGCGACACCCCGCTGTTCTTCGGCCGCCTCGACTATCTGCACGCCCCGGGCGCCGAGCAGGCGGAAGGGGCGGAGGGCGAGCGCTTCTACATCGGGCGGCGGCATGTGCACGACGGTGACGGCGACCCCATGGTCATCGACTGGCGTGCCCCGGTCTCGCAGCCGTTCTACCGGGCCTCGAAGAAGGACCCGCTGGACGTCGGGCTGCGGCGCCGCTTCGGGTACACCGGCGGCGACCTCACCGCGTACGAGGACGAACACCTCTCCGACCCGCGGGAGGCGGCCCGCACCAGCAAGCTGCTCCAGCAGGAGATCGAGCGGCCGCGTGTCGGTCCGATGCGGGACATCGTCGCCACCATCCAGCCCGAGCAGGACGAGATCGTCCGGTCCGGGCTGGGCGGGACCGTGTGCGTCCAGGGCGGGCCGGGCACCGGGAAGACCGCCGTGGGCCTGCACCGGGTCGCCTACCTGCTGTACGCCCACCGGGAGCGGCTGGCCCGCACCGGCACCCTGGTCATCGGCCCGAACAAGTCCTTCCTCCACTACATCGAGCAGGTCCTGCCCGCCCTGGGCGAGCTGACGGTCCGCCAGGCCACCGTCGACGACCTGGTGGCGCACGTCGAGGTGCGCGGCACGGACGACGCGCCCGCCGCGGTCGTCAAGGGCGACGCGAGGATGGCGGAGGTCCTGAAGCGGGCGGTCTACTCCCATGTACGGATGCCCGCCGAGCCGGTCGTCGTCGTGCGCGGCTCCCGCCGCTGGCGCGTCCCGGCCTACGAACTCGAGGACATCGTCCGCGAGTTGCTCGACCGGAACATCCGTTACGGCGCCGCCCGCGAGGCGCTTCCGCAGCGCATCGCGCATGCCGTGCTGGTGCAGATGGAGCGGGCCGGGGAGGCCCCGGACGACCGGGTGCAGGACGCGGTGGCCCGGGGCAGCGCGGTCAAGGCGGCGGTGAAGGAGGTCTGGCCGCCCGTCGACCCGGCGAAGCTGGTGCTGCGTCTGCTGGCGGACGCCGGCTTCCTGGCCGTGCACGCGGACGGGATCCTCACGGAGGAGGAGCAGAAGACGATCCTCTGGGCGAAGCCGGCGCGGTCGGTGAAGGCGGCGAAGTGGTCGGCGGCGGACGCGGTGCTGATCGACGAGGCGGCCGACATCGTGGAGCGCACGCACTCGCTGGGCCATGTGGTGCTGGACGAGGCGCAGGATCTGTCGCCGATGCAGTACCGGGCGGTGGGACGGCGCTGCACCACCGGCTCGGCGACCGTCCTCGGCGATCTGGCGCAGGGCACCACGCCGTGGGCGACGAGGAGTTGGGGCGAGGCCCTGGCCCACCTCGGCAAGGCGGACGGCGTGATCGAGGAGCTGACGGCCGGTTTCCGCGTCCCGACGGACGTCATCACGTATGCCTCCCGACTGCTGCCGCACATCGCGCCCGGCCTCGCTCCCGTCGCCTCGGTCCGGGAGAACCCCGGGTTCTTCGATCTCCGGCCGGTGGCGGGGGCCGATGAAGTGGTCTCCGCCTGCGGGGAGTTGCTGCGCAACGAGGGGTCGGTGGGGTTGATCGCCGCCGATGCGCGGGTTCCTGCGCTGGCGGAGGCGCTGGCGTCGGCCGGTCTGTCGTATCTGGACCCCGGTGAGGAGACGACCGCCGAGACCCGGCTGACGCTTGTTCCCGCGTCGCTGGCGAAGGGTCTGGAGTACGACTACGTGGTGCTGGACGAGCCTCGGGCGGTCGTGGACGGGGAGCCGGACGAGCGGACGGGGTTGCGGCGGTTGTATGTGGCGCTGACTCGGGCGGTGTCCGGGCTGATCGTCGCGCATGCGGGCCCGTTGCCGTCGCAGCTCACCCAGGAATGATTTCTTCATAATTCAACGAACGGGCCCCACAAATCCGGTAATTGCTATAATTGCCACATACGGGATTTTACGGGGTTGATGGCGATGGACGCCCTCATATCATCGGCCGCCACGGCTTTGGTGGGGGCCATGACCACCGATGCATGGACGCAGGCCCGGACGGCCCTTGTCACTTGGTGGCGTCGTATCCGCCCGCAACAGGCGAACCGGGTGGATGCGGCGCTGGTGGAGTGTCGGAACCGGGTCACGACGGCCCGCCGAGAGGGAGACCGGCAAGCGGAATCCCGCTTGGTCGATGCCTGGGAATCGCGCCTGACGGCTCTGCTCGAGAATGACCCCTCGCTGGCGGACGAGTTGCGGCGGCTGATCGACGAGGAGATCGCTCCCCTCCTGCCCCGGGCAGACGGCACCCGAACCGAATCACACGACTTCCGAGCCGAGGCATCCGGGCACGGCCGGGTGTACCAAGCCGGACACGACCAGCACATCCACGGGCCATGACTTCCGCCGGCAGACTCCCGCCCCATCGGGAGAAGGTCCGACTGGAGGCGCACGCCTCGGATCGGGCAAGGATCTATCAGGCGCGACGTGATCTCTACGTCTCGGAGCGCGACCTGCATCTGCACTACGAGGACGGCGTGCGATCGGCTCGCCGTGTGCATACCGCCGAGATCTCGCAGGAATGCCCGTATCCCGGTCTGGCTGCCTTCAGCACCGAACAGGCACCGTGGTTCTTCGGCAGGGACAGGCTGGTCGCCAAGCTGCTGGTCCGGCTTGACGCCTGCCTCGCGGTGGGCAGGACGCTGGTGGTCGTCGCGCCCTCTGGGGCCGGGAAGTCCTCCCTGCTCAAAGCAGGGCTCCTGGCCGAGCTCGAACGGGGTGCTCTTCCGGGATCCGCGCAGTGGCCCCGCGTGTGGATGACTCCGACCGCCCATCCCTTGGCGGTCCTCCGCAGCCGCCTGTCGGACGTCACGGGCTCAAGCCGGAAGACATCCGGGCACGATTCCGACAGTCCCCTCTGGCAGCCGGCCGCATTGCGCCGCGCACTCGCGGCCGAGGGCGACGGGACCGCCCCGCAGCGGCCCCTGGTACTGGTCGTCGACCAGTTGGAGGAACTCTTCACGCTCTGCGCGGACGAGCACGAGCGGAGGAACTTCCTCGACGCGGTTCTGGGCCTGGCGACCGTGGGCCCCAACGGGGAACCGCCCATCGGCCTGGTCGTCTTCGGCCTGCGCTCCGATTTCTACACCCAATGCGCCGCCCATCCCGGTCTTCTGGACGCCGTGGAACGCAACCAGGTCATCGTGGGACCGCTGTCCCGGACCGGCGTGCGCGAAGCGATCCTCCACCCCTCCCGTACGGTCGGGCTGGACGTGGAACCCGGGCTCGTTCCCGTCCTGATGCGCGACCTGGGCACACCGGAACCGGGTGACGAAGCCGAAGAAGCGGACCAGGCCAACGCCTACGAGGTCGGACGACTACCACTCCTCGCCCACGCGCTGCGGGCCACCTGGCTACGCCGGGCGGGTCACGCCCTCACCGTGGAGGGCTACGAGTCGACCGGAGGCATCGCGCACAGCGTGACAGTCGAGGCGGACCGCTGCTTCGACCAACTGGATGCCCAAGCGCAGGAGACGGCACAGCATGTGTTCCTCCACCTGATCAAGTTCGGCGACGGCACTCACGACACGCGTCGCCCGGTGCGGTACACCCAACTCCTGGGACAGGGCTCACGTTCCCACGAAGTCGCCGAGGTCATCGAAACGTTCACGCGCGGGCGGCTGCTGACCCGTGACCAGGAGACGGTCACCATCACCCACGAGGTGCTGTTGCAGGCCTGGCCGCGCCTGCGCGAGTGGATCGAGGCCCATCGCGCCCAGTACATGGTCCGCCAGCGACTGGACGAGGCGGCAGACGCCTGGCAGGAGTCCGGCCACGACCCCGGGCTGTTGTACCGGGGTCACAGGCTGGACGAGGCCCGCGCTCTGGCCGACGACGAGAGCACCGGCGCGCTGGGACCGGCGGTGTCCGCCTTTCTGACCGCATCGACACGGCAGCGTCACCGCACGCGCCGGATCCGCCAGGGCGTCATTGCCGGTCTGACGGTGCTGGCCGTACTCGCCGCACTCTCCGCCGCCCTCGCTTTCCAGCAGCGCGACACGGCACAACACGAACGCAACACCGCGATCCTCGGCGAGATCACGGCCGAGGCCGACCAAGTACGCGCGAGCAACCCGTCGCTCGCCGCCCAACTCGATCTGGTGGCGCACCGGATGTCTCCGGCCGCGTCCACGACAACTCGGCTGCTGAGCGCCCAGAACATACCGCTGGCCACTGTGCTGACCGGCCACACGGACCATGTGAACGCCGTGGCCTTCAGCCCGGACGGACATCTGTTGGCAAGCGCGGGCGGCGACGGAACCATCCGGCTGTGGAATACCGTTCGGGCTGACCACCCGACCGCCCTGGGCAACCCGCTGCGCGGCGCTCAGGGCGCGATATCGGCCCTGGCCTTCAGCCCCCGAGGGGCCCTGCTGGCGGCAGCAGGCGAGGACGGCACCGTCCGCATGTGGGATCTCAGCCGTCCCCAGAGCCCGGACGTTCCGAGCACCACGGCCGACGACGGCAACGGGCCCCTGAAGACACTTGCCTTCAGTCCGGACGGACGGACACTGGCCACCGCCGGCCACGACGGCGACATTCGCATGTGGGACGCCACCGACCCAGGTCACCTCAGGCTCGTCGCAAAGCCGCTTCCGGCTTCGGCGGGCGAAGTGAACGGGGTGGCTTTCAGCCCGGACGGCAGGTTCCTGGCCTCCGGCGGCACCGATCCGACGGTGCGGTTGTGGCAGGTGACGGACCGGCGGCACCCATCCGAAATCGGACGGACGGAAAGCATTCCCTTCTTCGCCGGGCAGGAAGGTTCCGCCCAGGCGGTCGCCTTCAGCCCGGACAGCCGCACACTGGCTGCCGCCGGGAGCGATCAGGACGCCCATCTCTGGAACATCACCGACCCGGCCGAGCCGAAACCACTCGACGGCGTCTACAGCAACAACGTGGTCAATACCGTCGCCTTCTCACCCAGTAGCCCTCTCATGGCCTCCGGCGGCGACGACAACACCATCTGGCTCGAGAATGTGACGGACCCGGCCCATGTCCGGGATTTCAGCAAGGCTCTCAATGGGCACAGTGGGCATGTACTGGCACTGGCTTTCGACCCGAAGGGCAGGATGCTGGCCAGCGCAGGGGCCGACCACTCCGTCCGGATCTGGACCATCCCGCGCACCATCCTCACCGGACACACGAGTTACGTCGACACCGTGGCCTTGAGTCCTGACGGACAGCTTCTTGCCTCGGGCTCCGAGGACAACACGGTCCGCCTCTGGAACGTCGCGGATCCGACCGCCCCCCACCCGGTCAGCGCTTCGATTCGCGGCGACACCCCGTATCCCAACTGGGTCGCCTTCAGCCCCGACGGAAAGGCCCTGGCCGTCGCGGCCGGACCGGATATCCAGTTGTGGGATGTCACCACACCGGCCAGGCCCAAGCCACTGGGCAAACCGCTCCACAGCCGTCGGAACAGCTTCCTGGTCGTCGCGTACACGCCGGACGGGCGCACCCTCGCAGGCGGCAACGGCGACGGCACGGTCAAGCTGTGGGATGTCTCCGATCCGTCCCACCCCTCGGCTCTCGGGCCGTCATTGGACTCCCACGCGGGCCAGATCAACCGTCTGGCCATCAGTCCCGACGGCCGCACGCTCGCCGCCGTGGCGGACCAGGGCAGCCTCCGGCTGTGGGACATCACCCGGCCCGCGCAGCCCGCTCCCGTAGGTTCCCCCCTCCAGGCGAGTGCGGACCGGCTTGAGACGGTCACCTTCAGCCCGGACGGTCTTTTCCTCGCCGCTTCCGGCGACGACGCCACGATCCGCTTGTGGAACCTCGCCGACCGCACGCATCCCGCACCGACGGGCCCCGCCCTCACCGGCCACAAGGACACCGTCTACACCCTGGCCTTCAGCCCCGATGGGCACACGTTGGTGAGCGGCAGTTTCGATCAGACGATCCGCTTGTGGGACGTCGATGACAAGGGCCGCGCACAAGCCCGCGGAGAGGCGGTGACCGGGATCGTCGACTACGTCAACGCCGTCGTGTTCTCCCCTGACGGACGTTTCCTGTTCATCGGCGACGGCGAGAAAACGGTACGCATCCTGCCGCTGTCCACCCAGGCTGCCATCGATTACGTGTGCCGAGCCACGGGAAACCTCCTGACACCCGCGCTCTGGCACACGTACATGCCGCAATTGCGCTACGACCCTCCCTGCACCCGGCGGTAAGGACGGCACAGCGGAGACGCCGCACGGTTCAGCCGGCGTCCAGCACTCTCCGCCACTCCCGCACCGCCTCCGCCGACACCGGCTTCCCCCAGCCGCCCGGCCGAGCCGCCCCGCCGATATGGAAGGCCGACACCCCCGCCTTCTTCAGCGTCGGCACATGGTCCAGCCGAAGTCCCCCGCCCACCATCAGCTGTGGGTCGCCTGCCCGGCCCGCCTCCGCGAGCAGGGTCGGCAGGCCCTCGTCCACGCCCGCGGGCGAGCCTGCCGTGAGGTAGGTGTCCAGGCCGGGCAGGCCGTCCAGTTGCTTGCGTACTGCGTCGCGGTCGGCGGCGTGGTCGAGGGCCCGGTGGAAGGTCCAGGGGCAGCCGTTCAACGCGGTGACGACCCGCTCCACGGCGTCGAGGTCCGCCCCGCCGTCCGCGGCGAGGAAGCCGAGGACGAACTCCTCGGCCCCGGCGGACCGCAGCTCGCCCGCGACCCGCACCAGCCGGTCCACGTCCCCCGCCGCGAAGCCGTCCGTCAGGCGGAGCATCACGCGCAGCGGGATGTCCACGGCCGCCCGGATCGCGGTGAGGGTCGGCACCGGTGGGGTCAGGCCGTCCGCGGCCATGTCGGTGACCAGTTCGAGGCGGTCGGCGCCTCCGGCCCGGGCCGCGATCGCGTCCTCGGCGTCGAGGGCGATCACCTCCAGCACTGCACGCTCGCTCATGGGACCCCATTCATCGAGAATCATCACGGAGCATCATCACAACAGGTCTAGTCCAGTTGTCTAGTCCAATTGCACCATACGCACGGTCCCCGCGCGAGAATGAGCCCATGGCCGACCTCGACGCCCTGCGCACCCGCTTCGCCCACGCCCTGGAAGCAGCCCGGGCCCCGGCCGCCGACGGCCCCGACCCGGCGTCCTACGCCGACAACCTCCTCACCCGCTGGCGGGAACCCCAGCGCCGGTACCACACCGTCGAGCACCTCACGGCGGTCCTGGACCACATCGACGTACTGGAGGAGCACGCGGACGACCCGGCCGCCGTACGGCTCGCCGCCTGGTTCCACGACGCCGTGTATCTGCCCGACCGCTCCGAGAACGAGGAGCGCTCCGCCCGGCTGGCCGAGCGGGCCCTGCCCGAGGCCGGGGTGGGAGCGGCGAGGACCGCCGAGGTGGCGCGGCTGGTGCGGCTGACCGTCACGCACGATCCCGCCGGCGAGGACCGCGACGGGCAGGTGCTGTGCGACGCCGACCTCGCGATCCTCGCCGCGCCGCCCTCCGCGTACGCCGCCTACACGGCCGCCGTCCGCGAGGAGTACCACTTCGTGCCGAACGACGCCTTCCGCGCCGGACGCGCCGCGATCCTCCGTCAGCTCCTCGAGCTGCCCCGGCTGTTCAGGACGCCGTACGGGGCCGAGCGCTGGGAGGCGACCGCGCGCTACAACCTGCGGTCCGAGCTCGAACTGCTCACGTCATGACCCGTATCCCCGGCCCCCGCCTCACCCTCGAAGGCGCCTCCCCCACCGCCCTCGCCGATCTCTGGTCGGGCGGCGACGGCGGCTTCGACTGGCTCGGGGGCGGACCGTACGACGGCACGCGCGATGCCGCCGGCATGGTGTTCCGGGCCCACGAACGCGGCGTGCTGCGGCCCGACTTCGGGCTCTACGTCGTCGTACGCCAGGACGACCGCCGGGCGATCGGCAGCATGGGATTCCACGCCGCCCCGGACGAGGACGGGCGTACGGAGATCGGCTACGACCTCGTCCCCGGCGCCCGCGGCCACGGCTACGCCACCGAGGCGCTGCGCACGCTGGCCGGCTGGGCGCTCGCCCGGGACGACGTACGACGGCTCTTCGCCACGGTCGAACAGGGCAACGCCCCCTCCCGTGCCGTACTCGAAAGGACCGGGTTCGTCCGGGTCGGGGAGGGCGAGGGCACGTACGCGTATGAGCTGCGCGGCCGACCTCGACCTGGCGTAGCCTGAGGCGATCTTCCGCCCTTCGGGTCCCCCCGCACCCCGCGCGCTTCGGATAATTCCGGCACGGCCGCGCCGCGCACGGGCCGTGTACGCCGGGGGAAGCGGGGAAGCGTCATGAGTCACTACGGCCCGTCCACGCCACCCCAGCCCCCCGGACCACCGGTGCCGGACCCGCACGCCGGCCGGGGCGTCCGCTGGACCATCATCGGGGTGGTGATCAGCACGGTGATCGCCCTGGTGAGCCTCTACCTCCAGGCCCGGCAGTCCCAGGGCGACAGCCCGGACCCGCCCACCGCCGGCAGCAGCACGCCCGTGGAGCCGGTCCGCACGCCGGTGAGCGAGAGCCCGAGCAGCGACCCGCCCCCGCCCTCCCCGACACCGGACGAGTCCGGTCCCACCCCGCAGTCCGGCGACGACGACGGCCTCACCCCCGCCGAGCACGAACTGCGCGACTCGCTCAACACCGACCAGTGGTCGCGCGACAGCTGCTCCCACACCCTGTGGCAGGGCGCCACGGCCGCCCTGTACTGCACGGTCACCACCGTCGACCAGTTCGGCGTCACCGGCACCGGCAAGGCCAGTGTCGTGATGTACGGGACGAAGACCGACCGGGACGGCGTCTTCCAGACCTACGCGGGCAACCTGCCCGAGGGGAACTGCGAGGCCCAGATCAACGTGCGCGGCAGCTGGTCCGAGAACAACACCGGCCGGGCGGCGGGCGATGTCGTCTGCTTCCAGTCGACCACCGGGCAGTACGTCTTCCTCTGCAGCTACTACGACCGTCCCGCCCTGGTCCAGATCACCGGACCCGACCAGAGCAGCCTCACCGCCTGGTGGCACACCATGGAGCCGGTGTTCACCGACTGATCCCGTCCGTCTCCGTACGCTTGCGCCGGCGCAGCCCCGCCGCGTGCAGCAGCCGCACCACCGCACGGCTGTCCACCTCGACCGCGCCCGCGGCGACCACCTCGGCGTACCGGTGCGAGGGGATGTCGTAGTGGTCACGCTCGAAGGCGCGCCGGGGCACGCCCACCCGGTCGGCGAACGCGTGCAGTTCGTCGTACGAGACATCGCTGACGAGGTGGGACCACATCCGGCCGTGGCCCGGCCAGTTCGGGGGGTCGATGTAGATCGTCACGACGGCCTCATCAGGAGCGGGCCCCGCCGGTCGCCGCCCCCAGCGCCCCGACCGCCGCGACCTTCACGCCCGCCTGGTGGCACACCCAGTGCGGGTCGGGGCCCAGTTCGGGCTCCACGTCGAGGGCGTGCGGATCGCCCGAGCCGCAGACCGGGCACAGCGGCCAGCGCCCGTACCGTTCGAGAAGGGCGTCCTGGACGTCCTGGGCGACCAGACCGGCCAGAAACGCCATCCCGTCCGGCCACTGCTCCACCCACCAACGGCGCTGCACGACGGAGTCCTCGACCATCGACACCACGTCCGCCGCGGCCACCTCGCCGGCGGCCAGATCGGCGAGCACCAGGGCGCGGGCGGTGTGCAGCGCCTGTTCGAGGGCGCTGACGGGGATACGGGAGGACTCCATGGTCCTATTGTGCGCGAGCTTGACCTCCCCCCGGGCTGAAAATATCTTTCCCCTGTGCCCCAGGAAGCGAAGGAAACTTTCAGCCCGGCGGCTTTCGGTCCCGCGCCCGCCGCGCCCGCCGCGCTCGCCAGCAAGGTCCGCACCCTCGCGCCCTCCCTGACCCGCTCCATGCGGCGCGTCGCCGAGGCCGTCGCGAACGACCCGGCCGGCTGCGCCGCCCTCACCGTCACCGGGCTCGCCGAACGCACCGGCACCAGCGAGGCGACCGTGGTCCGCACCGCCCGCATCCTCGGCTACCCCGGCTACCGCGACCTGCGGCTCGCCCTCGCCGGGCTCGCCGCCCAGCAGCAGTCCGGCCGGGCGCCCGCCCTCACCACCGACATCGCCGTCGACGACTCCCTCGCGGACGTCGTCGCCAAACTCGCCCACGACGAGCAGCAGACCCTCGCCGACACCGCGGCCTGCCTCGACACCACCCAGTTGGAGGCGGCGGTCACCGCGGCGGCAGGCGCGCGGCGGATCGACGTGTACGGCGTCGGCGCGAGCGGGCTGGTCGCCCAGGACCTCACCCAGAAGCTGCTGCGGATCGGACGCGTGGCGCACGCGCACGGCGACCCGCACCTCGCGGTGACGAACGCGGTGCAGCTCGGGGCGGGGGACGTCGCCGTCGCGATCACGCACTCCGGGTCGACCGGGGATGTCATCGAGCCGTTGCGGGTGGCGTTCGAGCGGGGGGCCACCACGGTCGCCATCACCGGGCGACCGCGGAGTCCGGTCACCCAGTACGCCGATCACGTCCTGACGACGTCGACGGCGAGGGAGAGCGAGCTGCGGCCCGCGGCCATGTCCTCGCGCACCGGGCAGTTGCTGGTGGTGGACTGCCTGTTCGTGGGGGTGGCCCAGCGGACCTACGAGGTGGCGGGGCCCGCGCTGGCCGCGTCCTATGAGGCGCTGGCGCACCGGCACAGGTAGTGATGGTCGTACGTGGTGTCGCACCGGCCCGCCTCAGAAAGATCGGAAAGAACCGTCTGCCATGACCTCCACCTCGCCCTCCGACGATCTGCGCCGCCGGCTCTCCTCCCTCACCACCGAGGCCTTCCGGCCCGAGCTGGCCGACATCGACCGGCTTCCCACCCTCGACCTCGCCCGGCTGATGAACGGTGAGGACGCCGGGGTTCCGGCGGCCGTCGCCGCCCAGCTGCCGCGCATCGCCGCCGTCATCGACGCCGTCGCGGAGCGGATGGCGCGCGGCGGGCGGCTCGTCTACGCGGGCGCCGGGACCGCCGGACGGCTCGGGGTGCTCGACGCCTCCGAGTGTCCGCCGACCTTCAACACCGCCCCCGGGCAGGTCGTCGGCGTCCTCGCCGGTGGGCCGACGGCCATGATCACCTCCGTCGAGGGCGCCGAGGACTCCCCCGAGCTGGCCGTCGCCGACCTGGAGACCCTCCGCCTCACCGCCGACGACACGGTGATCGGCGTCTCCGCCTCCGGCCGTACCCCGTACGCGATCGGCGCCGTGGAGCACGCCCGGGCGCGGGGTGCGCTGACCGTGGGGCTGTCCTGCAACGCGGGCAGCGCGCTCGCCGCCGCCGCCGAGCACGGGATCGAGGTGGTCGTGGGGCCCGAGCTGCTCACCGGGTCCACCCGTCTCAAGGCGGGCACCGCGCAGAAGCTGGTGCTCAACATGGTGTCGACGATCACGATGATCCGGCTTGGCAAGACGTACGGGAACCTGATGGTCGACGTCCGGGCCTCGAACGACAAGCTGCGCGCCCGCTCGCGGCACATCGTCGCGCTGGCGACCGGGGCCGGAGACCGGGAGATCGAGGCGGCGCTCGCGGCCACCGACGGCGAGGTCAAGCACGCGATCCTGGTGCTGCTGGCCGAGGTGGACGGGCCGACGGCCGCCCGCCTTCTGGAGGAGTCCGGCGGTCATCTGCGTGCCGCGCTCGCCGCGGCGGCCGGCTGAGCCGCACGCTCGGTGGGTGAGCACCCCGAAGGACAGCGCCCATGAACTCGCCGCCGCGATCCTCCCCCTGGTCGGCGGCTCCGCGAACATCACCACCGTCGCCCACTGCATGACCCGCCTGCGCCTGGGCCTCGCCGACCCGACCCACACGGACGAGCCGGCCCTGCGGGCCCTGCCCGGCGTACTCGGCGTCGTCGTGACGGACGACACCTGGCAGGTGGTGCTGGGACCGGGGGTGGTGACCAGGGTGACGGCCGCGTTCCAACGCCTGACGACCCCGGAAAGCCAAACCACCGAGCCGTCTGCCGGGCCACTTCCCCCGGAACGGACCCTCAAAGCCACCCTGCGCCGCCTCGCCGCCGTCTTCGTCCCGCTGATTCCCGCCCTGATCGGCTGCGGCATCCTCGCGGGTCTCAACGGTCTGCTCGTCAACGCGGGCCTGCTGCCGGGCCTGACCCCGGCCCTGGCCGCCGTCGCCTCCGCCTTCATGGCGCTGATCCCCGTGTTCGTCGGCCACAACACGGCGAAGGAGTTCGGCGGCACCCCCGTCCTGGGCGGCGCGGTCGCGGCGATCGTCGTCCTTCCCGGCGTGGCGAAGGTGACGGCGTTCGGGGTGCACCTCTCCCCCGGTCAGGGCGGGGTGCTCGGCGCGCTGGCCGCGGCCCTGCTGGCGACCCGTGTCGAACGGTGGTGCCGGGGCAGGGTCCCGGACGCCCTGGACGTCCTCCTCACCCCCACCCTGACCGTCCTCGTCGCGGGCCTGGGCACGCTGTACGGGATCATGTACGCGGCCGGCGCGGTCTCCTCCGCGATCGGTACGGCGGCGAACTGGCTGCTGGCCACCACCGGCGCCGTCGCCGGCCTGGTCCTGGGCGGCCTGTTCCTCCCCCTGGTGATGCTCGGCCTCCACCAGGCCCTGATCCCGATCCACACCACCCTCATCGACCAGCAGGGCTACACGGTCCTGCTCCCGGTCCTGGCGATGGCAGGCGCGGGCCAGGTCGGCGCGGCCCTCGCGGTATACGCCCGACTACGCCACGCCCCCTCACCCGCCCCCTCAGCCGACGCCTCAGCCGACGCCTCGCCCGGCACCTCGCCCGCCCCCTCAGCCGACGCCTCGCCCGGCACCTCGCCCGGTGCCTCCCTCGGCGACTCGCCCGGCACCTCTCCCGGTGCCTCCCTCGGCGACTCGCCCGGCACCTCCCTCGGCGATTCGCCCGGTGCCTCCCTCGGCGATTCGCCCGGCACCTCCCTCGGCGATTCGCCCGGTGCCTCCCTCGGCGATTCGCCCGGCGCCTCCCTCAGCACCTCCCTCCGTACGACGATCAGATCCGCGCTCCCGGCAGGCCTGCTCGGCGTCGGGGAACCCCTCATCTACGGCGTCTCCCTCCCCCTCGGCCGCCCCTTCCTGACCGCCTGCGCGGGCGGCGCGGCGGGCGGTGCCTTCATCGGTTTCTTCGCGATGCTCGGCGACCGGGTCGGCGCGACCGCCATCGGCCCCTCGGGCTGGGCCCTGTTCCCCCTGCTCGCGGGGAACAGGGGGCTGGGCGTCACGGCGGCGATCTACGCGGGCGGTCTGCTCACGGGCTACGCGGTCGGCTTCGCGGCGACCTACGCCTTCGGCGGCGTACGGGCAGCGGCGGCGAACGCCACTACCTGTGGCGTGCCCCGTGCCCCGACACCTTCCCGATCCAGGTGATGAAGTCGCCCGGGTCCAGGTCGGCGCCATGACCGGCGTCCCAGTAGTACGACGTGTTCACGTCGTCGCCGAGGTCGGTCAGCCGGGTGGCGAGATTGGCGGCCACGGAGAGCGAGGTGTCGCTGTCCTTGGTGCCGACGCGTATCCACCAGTGCTTCGCGCGATGGGGGTTGGCCCGGCCGGCCAGGTGGTGCATCGGGTTCATCAGCCGCAGCTTGGCGGGGAGGTCGGCGTCGAGTCGGGCGCTGTCGCCGGCCTCGTGACGGAGGCCGTAGAGCGTGAAGTGGCGGGCCCTGGTGGTGCCGGTGCCGTAGAGGTTGCACTCGGGCGTGGAGAGGTCGAACGCGTCGAACGACGGGGCGTTCTTCTTGCGCGCGCCGACATGGGTGAGGAAGTCGGCCCAGGTGAAGGTGGCCTTCCCGGCGGACCAGGTGAGGAAGGGGTTCGCGGCGAGGTGGGCGGCGCGGGCCGGGTCCGAGAGGGCCGCCAGGTACCTCGTGGCGGACGGCTGGAGGAACGTCTCCAGGATGTAGGTGTCCAGGTTGCGGGTGGTGAGGGTGCCGTAGCCCCGGGCGCGCAGGTGGAGGGAGGCGATGTAGTCCGTGTACTGGGCTTTCAGGTCGGCGGAGATCGTGGCGTCCACGGTGGCGCCGGAGGCGAGGGGGTTGGCGCCCCAGTTCCACTCGTAGGCGGCGTCGGCGTGCTCCAGGTCGGTGATCGGGCACCAGTCGCCGCTGGCGAAGATGGCGTCGCCGGCGTCGGCCGCGCCGATCTCCTCCAGATAGGGCGTGCAGAGGGGGCTGTCGCCGGAGGCGCCGAGGAGGGCGGAGAGCGCGCCGCCCGCGCTGACGCCGGAGGAGACGATCCGGTCCACGTTCCCGGGGACCCGGCCCCGGTTGTACTTCAGATACCGCACCGCCGCCTTGAGGTCGACGATCGCGGCGGGCGCGGTGCCGTAGTACACGCCGTCCGCGTCGACGAGGGTACGGCCGCGCGCCCCGGGCTCGACGACGACATACCCGGCGGCCAGCGCGAGGGCCTGCCGGCTGGTGCCGCCGCCCATGCCGGACGCGCTGATCCCGGTGGCGTTCGCCACCGACGAGGGCATGTATCCGCCGATGGCGTTGGCGAGCAGCACGGGCGCGTCGGAGGCGTCCACGGCCACCCCGTCGATCGCGACCGGGACGCTGACGTTGAGGGACTGGTAGGTGGCGTTGACCGGCCGGGCCACATAGCTGGCGACCTTGAAGAACCGGTAGGTCACGCTGTGGGCGGTGCCGGTGGTGTCGGTGACGGCGATGGTCTGCTCGATGTAGGCGGACGGGTCGAAGACCAGGGAGGAGTCCCCGGCCGTCGTCGTCGCGGTGCCGCTCGCCGCCCGGGCGCCGGTGGCGAATCCCACGGTCGGCGCCGCGGCGGCGCCGGTCAGCCCCAGGACCACAGTTCTGCGTTTCACTCGCTTCACATCCGTCTCATCTGTAGGCAGCACTTACCGACGGCCTTGCTATCACCACCCGCCGCCAATCGTCATCAAAATTGTCAACAATCATAGGATGCATCGCCCAGGTTGGCCGAGAGCCGCCACCCGCCGTGCCCGCCCTACCCTGGGTGCCATGAACCACGCCCAGTCCACCGCCCTGGGCCGTGCCCTCCGACTGCTCGGGGAACACGGCGAGGCCCTGTCCGCCGACACCCCCGACGCCCGGCTGCACGAGGTCAAGGCCGATCTGCGGCGCGCCCTGGAGCTGCTCGACGAGAGCGTGACCAGCGCCGTGCCCACCACCCGGTGCGCCGAGCATCCGCACGGCCCCGTCGACGAGGCCGCCCCCGATCTGTGCCTGCTCTGCGAGACCCGGCGGCGGGCGGCCCGCCGGGCCGAGTTCAACGGACCCGCCCCGCAGGGCGCGCCCGCCTCGCACGCCGCCTCCCGCTACGGCAGCCGCGGCGACCGCCCCCAGCCCCAGCAGCGCTGGCTGCCCGAGCTGTGGAACGGGCAGGAGTGGCAGCTGTGCGGCACGCCCCGGCGCGACCGGCACGAGGCCGAGCTGTACCTCGCCGCCCTGCGCCGCGGCTCCCGGCCCGCCATGGCCTACCGCCTGGTCCACGAGTTCACCGACTACGAGGTCCTGCGCATCTGGGGCACCCCGGTGAAGGTCGACATCGAGCCCCTCGGCAACCTCTAGGCGCCCGCCCCTGGCTGCCGGGCTCTAGCCGCCCAGCAACGGCAGCGGCTGGAACTCCTGCCCCTCCCACAGGCGCCGGGCCGTCTCCTCCGGGTACCGGACGACCTTCGGCTCGACGTCCAGCACCTGCACCAACCGCTGCTCCGGGTCGTACGCCGGCCAGCCCGGGTCGCCCGAGCGGGCGAAGGAGGTCCAGGACGTCTGGAACCGTGCGGTCAGCGCGCGTGCCTCCTCGCTCACCTCCACCCCGGCGAACAGCAGATTCCCCAGGTCCGCCTGGTACGTGCCGAACAGCAGCGGGATGTCCAGGCCGTGACAGGCGCCCAGGGCGCCGCCCATGCCGGGGGCCGGCCAGGTCAGTTCGTAGACATGGGCCCGCCCGCCGCCCGCCACCTGCGCCTCGGCCAGGTGGAGGGAAGGTATGTGGAACAGCCAGTCGGACTGCACCCGCTCGAACAGCTCACCGGCGTCCGCGTCCGGATAGGCCTCCCGGTAGGCCCGCGCGCCCGCCTCGCCGCCCGGCGCGAACAGCCGCAGCACACCGGCGGCCTGCTCCTCCGTCACCTTGCCCACCAGCCCCGCCAGGGCCACGAACAGCCGGTACTCCTGGGCGTTGTGCCCCACGATCAGCTCGATGTCACGGCCCGCGCCCGCCGCCAGCGCCGCCCAGGGGGTCACCGGCAGCACCTCCCCGTCCACCACCGGGGAGAACGGGGTGACTGTGGGCGCCACCTGCCCCCAGCGGTCCACCCGCTCCCCCATCTTGGCGCTCAGCGCCGCCCCGGCCTCGGGCAGCCTGCGCGGGTCGACCGTCGCCAGGTCGGCGGCCGTCGGGCGCAGGCCCGCCTCGGCGGCGATGGCGGAGGCGAGGTCACGGGCGAGGGCGTCGGAGAAGAACGTGCCGGGCACGCTCTGCGCGATCGCCCGCCCGAACAGCCCCCGCGCGGACGGCATGGCCAGCAGCGACGCCACCGAACCGGCCCCCGCCGACTCGCCGAACACGGTCACCCGGCCCGGATCCCCGCCGAACGCCGCGATGTTGTCCCGCACCCACTCCAGCGCGGCCACCTGGTCCAGCAGCCCCCGGTTCGCGGGCGCCCCCTCGATCCGCGCGAACCCCTCTATGCCGACGCGGTAGTTGAGGGTGACGACGACCAGGTCACCCGCGCGAGCGAGCTGCTGGGCGTCGTAGCCGGGGCTGCCGGAGTGGCCGAGTTTGTACGCGCCGCCGTATATCCAGACCATGACGGGCCGGCCGCCCTGGCCGTCGGCCTCGGGCGTCCACACGTTCACCGTCAGCCAGTCGTCGCCCGTCGGCCCCTCCAGCACGCCCTCCCGTCCCTGGATGCCGGCCTCCTGCGGGGGCGGCGGGCCGAAGGCGTACGCGTCGCGCACGTCGTCCCACGGCCGGGGCGGGCGCGGGGCCCGGAAGCGGGCCTCCCCCACGGGCGGGGCGGCGAACGGGATACCGCGGAAGACCGTCAAACCGTCCTCGCGGCGGCCGCGTACAACTCCGGCGGTGGTCCGCACGACGAGGGCTGCCTCGGCTGTCGTCATCGATCGCTCCTGTATTCGCTGGCTGTTCGGAAAACGGGCGGTGCCCGGCGAAAGTGCCGAAGACGGCCGACACCCCTCGTGTGGGTGACAGCCGCCTCCGGAAGGGCCGTTGGGGACTCAGGCCTTGACCGGCGTGGCCTCCTCGGCCTCCTCCACCACCGAGAGCTGCGCGGGGGCCTTGCGCTTCGGGATGAAGCTCGCCAGGAAGAAGGCGAGGAGCGCGGCGCCCGCGCCGATCGCCATGATGATCTTGAAGCCGTTCTCCGACGGAAGGGCGTGCCCGCCGAAGTCCGTCGTCATCTGAGCGAGGATCACACCGGCGATGGCGCTGGCGAAGGACGTTCCGAGCGAGCGCATCAGGGTGTTGAGGCTGTTGGCCGCACCGGTCTGCGACGGGTCGACCGCGCCCATGATCAGGGCGGGCATCGCGCCGTAGGTGAAGCCGACGCCGGCGCCGATGATGCAGGACACCAGGACCAGGTGCCAGACCTCGCTCATCAGGACGATGTTCAGGGAGTAGCCGGCGGCCACGATCAGCGCGCCGATCATCAGCGTCACCTTGGGGCCCTTGGCCTTGGTGATCCCGGCGGAGACTGCCGACATGATCATCATCACGAAGCCCTGCGGGGCGAGCACCAGACCGACCGTCAGCATCGACTTGCCGAGGCCGTAGCCGGTCTGCTCGGGCAGCTGCAGCAGCTGGGGCAGGACCAGGGACATGGCGAACATCGAGAAGCCGAGGGCGACCGAGGCGAGGTTGGTGAACAGGACCTGGGTCTTCGCGGTGGTGCGCAGGTCGACCAGCGGCTGCTTGGCCTTCAGCTCCCACCAGCCCCAGGCGCCCAGGATCACGACGGCGGCGGCGCCGAGGCCCAGCGTGGTCCCGGAGGTCCAGCCCCAGTCGGCGCCCTTGGACACGGACAGCAGCAGCGCGACCAGACCGGCCGACAGTCCTAGCGAGCCGACGAGGTCGAAGCGTCCGCCGGAGCGGTTCTGCGACTCGGGCACGAAGACCAGCACGAGCAGGAGGGAGACGACGCCGAGGGCGGCGGAGGTCCAGAACAGGACGTGCCAGTTCCAGTTGTCGGCGATGAACGCGGCGGCGGGCAGTCCGAGCGCGCCGCCGACACCGAGCGAGGCGCTCATCACGGCGGTGGAACCGGCGAGCTTGTCGGCGGGCACGGTGTCCCGCAGGATGCTGATGCCGAGCGGCACCACGGCGGCGGCCAGGCCCTGGAGCGCACGGCCGACGATCATCGGCACGAGGGAGTCGGCGAAGGCGCAGACCAGCGAGCCGGAGATCAGCATCAGGATGCTGACCACCAGCATCCGCCGCTTGCCGATCATGTCGCCGAGCCGTCCGACGACCGGGGTGGCGACGGACGCCGCGAGCAGGGTGGCGGTGACGGCCCAGGCGGTGTCGGACGCGGGCGCGTCCAGCAGCTTCGGCAGTTCGGGAACGATCGGGATGACCAGGGTCTGCATCAGCGAGACGACGATCCCGGCGAGGGCCAGCACCGCCACCACGGCGTTCGACCTCGGCGGGGCGGATGTCCCCGCCGCGGCGGGTCGGGCAAGGGCGTCGGACATGACAGGGCCTCCGTCGGATGCGCAGGGAAAGGAGAAAGGGAAAGAAGAAGAGGAGTGCAAGCACCGAAGAACTGCTTGACTCAAGCAAGCTTATACAGATTGATTGAGTTAAGCAAGCGAAATCTGTCGACGGTGCGCCCCGCTCCACCACGCCACGGCTCAGCCGTGCCGCGCGATGATCTCCCGGGTCCGCTCCTCGTCCAGCTCATAGACCAGCTCATGAGCCCGCGGATCCCGCGCGTGAAACGTGTGGAACACCGGCCCCTCCGCCCCGCCCAGCTCCACCAGCGAAGCCGACGCACCGAGCACCGCCCGCTCCGTCCCGGGCGCGGTGGTCAGATCGATCCGGTTGACGATCCCGGGCGTCACCCACACCGGCACCGACGCCAGGAACCCGCAGAGCTGGAGGTGGTAGTGCCCGGTCAGCAGGACCCGTACGTCCCTCCCCCGGATCACCGCCGCCAGCTCGCCGGGATCACGCAGCCCGAAGACCGGCTGGGTCGCCGAGAGCGCGAGGCTGATCGGCGGATGATGAAAGGCGAGAACGGTTCCGTGCTCGGCCGGGACGGCCAGCACCTCCCTCAGCCACTCCAGCTGGGCCGCGCCGATACGGCCGTACACCTGGCCCGGGACCAGCGAGTCGAGCGTGACGAACCGCCACCCGCCGACCTCGCTGACCGCGGCCCGCTCCTCCCCCGGGAACTCGACGGCGCCCTCCGGGTGCCCGCTGCCCAGCACCTTCGCGAAGGCCGACCGCTCGTCGTGGTTGCCGGTCGTGTGGAAGACGGGCGCACCGAGGGGGCGCGCGAAATCGCCGACGAGCGTGCGGACGGTGGCATACGCCTCCGTCGCGCCCTCGTCGGCGAGGTCACCGGTGACGACGACGGCGTCCACGTCCCGCAACTGCCGGAGCTCGCCCAGCATCAGCCGCAGGGAGCCGACCGCGCCGTCCCTCCCGATGTGCGGGTCCGAGAGATGAAGGATCCTCACCCCCCGGACCTACCCACCGGTTGCCGTATGAACCGGCGCTCAGCTCAGGGTGCGCAGGGCGGCGGCGTCGTACGCCTTCAGCTCGTCCGTCCGCCCCGCGAGGACCTTGGCCGCCCACTCCGGGTCCTGGAGCAGCGCACGGCCCACGGCCACCATGTCGAACTCGTCGCGCTCCAGGCCGTCGAGGAGGTCGTCGAAGCCCTTGAGCGGGGCGCCCTCGCCCGCGAAGCCCCGCAGGAAGTCGCCGTCGAGACCGACCGAGCCGACCGTGATGGTGGTCTTGCCGGTGAGCTTCTTCGTCCAGCCCGCGAGGTTGAGGTCGGAGTCCTCGAACTCCGGGATCCAGTAGCGGCGGGTGGAGGCGTGGAAGGCGTCGACACCGGCGGCGGCCAGCGGCGTGAGGATGGCCTCCAGCTCCTCCGGCGTCTCGGCCAGCCGGGCCCGGTAGGCCTCCTGCTTCCACTGCGAGTAGCGGAAGATGATCGGGAACTCGGCCGAGACGGTCTCGCGGACGGCCGCGACGACCTCGGCGGCGAACTTCGTACGGGCCACGGCGTCACCGCCGTAGGCGTCGGTACGGCGGTTGGTGCCGGCCCACAGGAACTGGTCGACGAGGTAGCCGTGGGCGCCGTGGATCTCGACGCCGTCGAAGCCGATGCGCTCGGCGGCGGCCGCGGCCTCGGCGAACGCGCCGATCACGTCGTCCAGGTCGCGCTGGGTCATCGCCCTGCCGGTGCCCTCGGTGCCGTCGACCCGCAGCCCGGAGGGGCCCACGGCCGGGGCGTCCGCGTACGGCGGCTCACCCGCGTTGCGCACCATCCCGATGTGCCACAGCTGCGGCACGATCGTCCCGCCCGCCGCGTGCACGCCCTCGGCGACCTTCGCCCACCCCGCGAGCTGCTCCTCACCGTGGAACCGGGGCACCCGGTCGCTCTGCCCGGCCGACTCGTGCCCGACGTACGTCCCCTCGGTGACGATCAGACCGACCCCGGCGGCGGCGCGACGCGCGTAGTACGACGCCACGTCCTCGCCCGGGATGCCGTCCGGGGAGAACATCCGGGTCATCGGCGCCATGGCGATCCGGTTCGGGACGGTCAGACCGTTGATGCTCACCGGCCGGGAGAGGATCTCGGCGGCGCGGGTGGGGGTGGGCTCGGTGACGCTCACGCAGGGGGCTCCTCGTGAAGTATGCGGCCTTGAAGACCGGTCAGTATGTGCACATGCATCGAGTGACTCTGCAACGAGAACCCCCGCGCCGCCCGTCCCATTCCAGCCGCACGCCGGAACGCCTTGTGATCCCGGCCACGCGGGGGCGTTGTCAGTGGTGCCGGTTAGCGTTTTGGCATGGGAGACGCGATGTGGGTGGGGACGTGGGCGACGGGCGGTTCTCGGGGGGATCCGCGCCTGTTGCGGACGCTGACGGGGCACGAGGGCTGGGTGACGGCGGTGGCCACGACGGTCGTGGACGGCCGCCCGGTGGCGGTCACGGGCGGCAGGGACCACACGGTACGGACCTGGGACCTGACGACCGGCGGCCCCCTCCACACCCCGCTCGTCTGCCGAGCGGACGCGTGGACCTCGACGACCGCCGAGGTGGAACACATCGCCACGGCGACGGTGGACGGCCGCCCGCTCGCCCTCCTGCTGGAGCGACTCGGCCGCGAGAAGCGGGTGCTGCTGCTCGATCCGGCGACGGGACGGCCGGCCGGGGAGTGCGTGCGGGTGGTGGAGACGGCGGACGTGGACGGCCTCGGCCGGGTGCTGCTGACGGTCGAGGAGGAGCGGACGCCACGGCTGTGGAGCGTGGCCACGGGCGAGGAGATCGGCTCGGCGGTGTCGGCCCGGATAGTCGTCGGGGCCCACGACGAACCGGTCGCGGTGCGGGCCGAGGACGCGGACGGGGTGGTGCGGACCTGGGATCTGGCGGGGCGGGTGAGGGCGCAGGCCACACAGGGCGACACCCGGGGCGCGGCGGCCGTCGTGCTCGACGGGCGGCTGGTCGCCGTCGCGTTCGACGCGGTCGGCATCGACGGTTTCTTCGACGGGGAGACGGCGGTGGCCGTGGTGGGCGAGCTGGCCGCCGTGTGTGGCCGACGGTCGGGTGAGGTGGTGCCCCTCTCACAGGTCGTGGAGGTGGAGGGGCGTCCGGTGAGCGTGGTGCGGGGGCCGAGTCGCGGCGGGCTGCGGCTGTGGGAGCGGGGAGGGGCGTCCTGCCGGGCCGACGGGGACGGGTGGGTGGTGACGACCGCCGCCCTGCGCGGGCAGCCGGTCCGACGGCCCCGGCGCGTGGACGCCCAGCAGGAATGGACCTGGCAACTGGTCCACCCCGCGGCCTCCTGGGACGGGGTCGGCGCCGTCGGGACGGAGAGCGTGGCGGACCGGGCGATACGGCTCACCACGGACGCGGACCACACGGTACGGCTCTGGGACGCGGCCACGGGCGCGGCGCTGGGCGAACCCCTCGCCGGGCACACGGACCGGGTCAGGGCGGGCGCGGTGACGGAGGTCGCCGGGCGGACGGTCGCCGTGACCAGCGGGCTCGACCGGACCGTACGGCTGTGGGACGTGACCACCGGCCGACAACCGGGCGAGCCGCTGGACGGGCACACCGCGCAGGTGTGGGACGTGGCGACCGCGACCGTGGAGGGACGCCCGGTCGCCGTGACGGCAGGGGCGGACCACACCCTGCGGGTCTGGGACCTCGGCGTGAGCGACGACTCCCCGCTCTCCGCTCTCTCCGCCGGTCACGAGGGCGAGATAGCGGCGGCGGCCACGACCGTCCTCCGGGGCAGGCCCGCCGTCGTCACCGCCGGTGCCGACCGGACCGTCCGCACCTGGGACGCGGCCACCGGGGAGCCGGTCGGCGAGCCCGTCGCCGCCGAGGTCACCCTGCTGGCGACGGCGGACGCGGACGGCTCGCCGGTCGCGGTGGCGGCCGGCCCGGACGCGACACTCCACCGCTGGGACCTGGCCTCGGGCAAGGCGACGGGCGAGCCGATCGCCCTGCCCAGCGGCAGGATCCTGGCCCTGGCGACCGGCCGGGTGGCGGGGCGGCCGGTCGCGGTGACCGGCGGCTCGGACGGCGCCGTCCGCGTCTGGGACCTCACCACCGGCACCGCCGTCGGTCAGCCCCTCACCGGCCACACCAGCCGCGTCACGTGCCTCGCGACGGCCGAGGTGGACGGCAGGGCGCTGGCGGTGACGGGCAGCTGGGACAAGACCGTGCGCCTCTGGGACCTCGCGACCGGCACGGCCGTGGGCGAACCCCTCACCGGTCACACCGACTGGGTGACGTCGGTGATCACGACGGTGCTGGACGGCGAACCGGTGGCGCTGACCGCCGCGCGGGACGCCACGGTCCGAGCCTGGAGTCTGCGGGAGCGGAAGGAGTGGCGCGAGCCGCTGTCCACCGGCGCGATACGCGGCATGACGGTGGCGGGCACCCACCTGATCACGACGGACGGCACCGGGACGGTGTCGCTCCACGACCTGGAAACCGGCAGCGGTCCGGCGGGCGAACCCCTCACCTTCCCCTCCCCCGTCCACGCCCTCGCGACGACGGCGGACGGCCACCTGGTGGTGGGCCACGGCCGGGAGGTCGCCGTACTGGTCCGGGTGAGCGCATGACGGGGCCCGAACTGGTGGACACCTCCGAGCTGGAGCGGTCCTCCGTGGTCGCCAACAACACGATGAACCGCGAACGCGGCCTGGCGGGAGTGAACAGCTACACCCGCGAGCTGGGCGTGGACCTCCTGACGCATCTGGCGAGGCCCGCCCCCTCCTGGCTGGACCTGTGCAGCGGTGAGGGACGCGCCCTGCGGGAAGCGGCCTCCGCCCTCCCCGCCGACGCGGTCCTCACCGCCGTGGACCTGGTGGGACCGCTGGTCCCGCTCCCCACCCCGCCCACCATGGAAGAGATCACCGCCTCGGTCTCGACCTGGACGCCGACCCGGCCGTACGACCTGATCACCTGTGTCCACGGACTGCACTACGTGGGCGACCAGCTCGGCCTGCTCGGCCGGGCCGCCTCCTGGCTGACCGGGGACGGCCTTCTCCTCGCCCACTTCGACCCGGAGTCGATCCGGTGGGCCGACGGCGGCGGGGAGGCGGGGAGGGCGGTGGTTGCCGAGCTTCGGGCGGCGGGATTCGCGTACGACGCCCGCCGCCACCTGCTCACCCTTCGGGGCGCCCGAAGACCCGCCCTCGCCTTCACCTACATGGGCGCCGACCCGACGGCCGGCCCCAACTACACGGGCCAGCCGGCCGTCGGCTCCCACTACACCCCGACGGTCACAGATACGGCCGGGTGATCAGCTCGATGGCATGACCGGCGGGGTCCTTGAAGTAGACGCCCCGGCCGCCGTGTCCGTGGTTGATCTCACCGGGCCGCTGCATCTGCGGATCCGCCCAGTGCACGACACCGCGCTCGCACAGCCGCCGGTACGCCCGGTCGAAGAGCTCGTCGTCGATGAGAAAGGCGTAGTGCTGCATCTGGATGTCCACCGGCGGCTCGGCGAACTGGAGCAGTACGCCGTCGTCGAGCTGGATGTTGGTGAAGGGGCCCCACGAGGGTGCTTCCGCCAGTTCCAGCAGGTCCCGGAAGAACTGGGCCGACTCGTTGCGGTCCTTGGCGGCGATGATGGTGTGGTTGAAGGTGACTGCCATACGACTGACCTCGCTTTGCGCTCGACACGAAGAAGGGGTTCTCGGTGCACGAGCGCCGGGGAGGTCCGCGGGCGGTCAGCTCTCCACCGGATCGCCCATCCGTGAGTGGCGCGAGGCCGGTCCGGTGTTCATGTCAGGAACCCTACCGGTAGCGAGGCCCGCCCGGTTGAGCAAACGCACCCGCTCCCGCAGATCGTCGACGGCGGACGCGTCACCGGTTTCCTCCGGCCCCGGGCGTCCCGCCAGGGCATCGGCGAGCCGCGAGGCCACGACGAAGTTGCAACGCCCCAGGTCGATCAGGGCGAACCGCTCGTCCTGCGCGGCCGACACCGGGTCGAGCCGAACGGAGGGCAACCGAACCCCCGCGTCCCGCAGGGCGGTGTGCAGCCGCGCCAGAGCCTCGGGGGCGGTCCGGGCAGGTGTCGTGTCCATGGGCGCCACTTCCTCCACGCTGAGTATTCGGGTTCACGACACAGCGTGGCCATCACGTCCCTAACCTGACCAGAGACGGCGTCCCAACAACCCCGCCTGTGCGACAAGGGAGTTGCCATGCCCGGCCCGAAGGACCTCGACCCGTCATCGTCTCCGCGCGCGCTGCTCGGCGCGGAGTTGCGCCACGCCCGCGAGCGGGCCGGCCTCAGCCAGGCCGAACTGGGCGAACCCCTCTTCGTGAGCGGTTCGTTCATCGGCCAGTTGGAGGCCGGGACGCGGCGCCTGCACCTCGAATACGCCGTCCAGATAGACGAGATCCTGGGCACGAACGGCTTCTTCGCACGCAACTGCCGGGCGCTGGCCAAGTCGAAGTACCCGAACCACTTCGCGGAGGCGGCGGAGGCGGAGGCGGTGGCTACGGCGATCAGGCAGTACGCCCAGATCCTGATTCCGGGACTACTACAGACCAGGGCGTATGCGGAGGCCGTGTTCCGCGCCTACAAACCCACAGCTCAGGACGCCGAAATCGATGACTTGGTGGCCACTCGGCTGGAACGCGCGCATCTCCTCGACGATCCAACAACGCCGTTGTTGTGGGCGATCCTCGATGAGGCGGCGCTGCGTCGAGTGGTCGGCGGCAGGCCGGTGATGGCCGAGGCCGTCCGCCACGTACTGAGCCTTGCCCGGCAGCGGCGGATCATCGTGCAAGTGCTGCCATTCGGGGCCGGTGCACACGCCGCGATGGACGGCCCGCTGAAACTCATGGAGTTCGAGGACGCGCCACCGCTCTCCTTCGTGGAAGCGCCGGACATGGGAAAGCTGCTGGACGATCCCGCCACCGTCGCCCGCCACATCCTGATGTTCAACCTTCTCCAGGCCGCGGCGCTTTCGCCGCAGGATTCGCTGGCCCTCCTGGAGTCGGTGGCGCAGGATTACGAGCATGGAGAACAGCACCCTTGAGGTCCTGACCTGGCACAAGTCCAGCTACAGCGGCGGCCAGGGCGGCGACTGCCTCGAAGCCGCCCTCACCCGCCCCACCCTCATCCGTGACTCCAAGGCGCCGCACGGCCCGAGGCTCGCGTTCCGGCCGGAGGCCTGGGTGGCGTTCGTCCAGCACATCAGCCGGTCAACGACCCGGGACTAAAGTCCCGGGCTTGCACAGCGGGCGCCACTGGGTGTGGTGCTGCGCTTGCGTCCTGTCCCGCCCCCGGGTGTCGGGGGTGGGTCTGGGGCGGTTGACTGCGCCCCGCGTCGCCACAACTCTTCCGCACGCCGGCGGATGTTGCGGGAGCTGTTGCGGTCCGCGTGATCAACGAATCCGCAGGACCGGCACGCGAACCAGGCCTGGGAGACCCGGTTCGCTCTGTCGATGTGGCCGCACTCGGCGCAGGTGCGGGAGGTGTACGCCGGATCGACATACACCACCGGCACCCCGGCCTTCTTCGCCTTGTACGCGATGAACGCCCCCAGCTGGGCAAAGGTCCAGCTGGAGTGGGTGGCCCGTTGGGGCTTGCGAAGCCGTACCCGTTCACGGATGCCCGTCAGTTCTTCCAGGGCGATTCCGCGTCCGGTGCGTTCTGCCTCGGCCACCACATGCTTCGCGATCTTGTGGTTGATGTCCTTCGCCCGCCGCGCTTCCTTGCGCCTGCGCTTCTTCAAACGGCGCTTGGCGGACGGGGTGTTCTTCTTCTGCAGCTTGGTGCGCAGGGTGCGTTCACGCAGCCGTCCCCGGTTCAGGGCGCGCCCGGCCATGATCTGACCGTCGCTCGTGGTGGCGATGTTCACGATCCCCAGGTCGATACCGAGAAAGGCCACCGGGTCGGTGTTCAGGGGTGCTTCGGGGATCTCGCAGGTGGCCTGCAGAAACCACATGCCGTCCCGCGCGACGAGGTCGGATTCGCCCTTGCGGTACAGGGCCAGGCGGGCCAGCTGCTCCGGGGAGGCGGTGAACGCCACCCCCTTCACCCGCCCCGACAGCGTCCAGATGGAGACCGTCCGCTCGGTGATCTGCCAGGACAGCATCCGGTCGTCATAAGGCTGCGCGCCCTCCGGCCGGAAGACGACCGGCTTCTCCACCGCCCGCCGGTACCGCTTCGACCACGGCCTGCCCAGATTCCCGGCCTTCAGATTCGCCGCCAGCGTGACGTAGGCGTCGCAGGTCTTCTTGATGACGTGCTGGGCCGCCTGCGCCCCCAGCCCCCACCGCTGCCTGACCTCGGAATAGGTGTGCTCGCGCAGCGCGAAGTTGCGCTTCACATCCTCGGCGAACGCGACCCCGGAGACCCAGGACGCCGCCTCGTTGCAGGCGTGCAGGGTCGCCTCAAGTGCCGCCGCCTGTACGGGCGTCGGCAACAGCTTGACCTGCACCACCAGCTTCACGACACCCGAACCTACACACCCGCCCGGACATACAGACGGCTTCCGCACACCTGTCCCACCATCCAGCGACCCATCGACCGTACGTTCGACACCACCCCGGCTCCGCCGGACAGCCCCACGGGCGCTCCGCGCCCGAAATCCCGGACACTGCGACGCTCCGCGTCGCCACCACACGATGCGATTCCCCCCAGGCGTAAACGCCTGGGGTTCCTCGCAAGAATGTCGCTGAAACCGCTCCCGAAGCTCAAGCGCCCAGCTCCGAGCGCTCTTTGCATGGCACCGTCGCGCGTCGCGGGCACTTCAAAGGACACGGCGAATGGTCCGACGCGTCCGGCATCCTGATGGCCGTCGAGATCACGACGCGCTGTCGCGACACCAACCAGCGCTGCCGCATCGACAAACCTCTCGGCTACGCAGCCGTGGGAATCCCCGTCTATCTGCTCATCGACCGCGACAGCCTCACGCTGACCGTCTTCAGCGAACCGGAAGAGGGCCGTTACCAGCGGTCCCCCTCCTACTCCTGGGGATCGACCGTCGAACTCCCGTCGCCGCTGAACATGCCCCTCGATACCGACCTGCTCAGGCAGTACGCCGGATGAGCATCTGCCCTGACCATCGAAGGCCCAGCCGTATGCACACAACACACACCAGCAACTCTGTACAGTTTTCCCATGGAGACGTATCCGCTGGTGGAAGCCCGTAATCAGCTTGGTCAACTGGTCGGCCGGGTTCGTCACGGCCACGAGCACATCCTGATCACCGAATACGGCAAGCCCGCCGCCGCGCTCATCCCGATAAGCGAACTGGAAGAGTTGCAGCGGCTGCGCGACGAGGCGGACATCGCTGAGGCACGAGCCCGTGAGGCGACTCCGTCCGGCGCGTCCATGACACACGACGAATTCATGGCCCAGTTGGAGGAAGAAGACCGCCGCGAGGCCGCTTCGTGACCTACACGGTGGTGTGGGAAACCCATGCCATGAACGAGTTCCGACGGCTCCGCACGAGCGACCCCGTGGGTGCGAAGGCGACCGCAGCGGCGGTGCGTGCCCTCGCCGACGATCCTCGTCCGGAGGAATCCCGCGCCTTGGGCGCCTCCGGTTACTTCCGGCTGCGCGTCGGGACGTGGAGGGTGCTGTATCGGCCGGACGGCGCAGCCGTCACTGTGTATGTCCTGAAAGTCGGCCGCAGCAGCTGAAACGCCCGAGGGCGGCACCCCCAGCCGTAGCCAGGGATACCGCCCTCGGTCCGAAGGACAGGCGATCAACCGTCAGGTCGATCAGAAGTCCATGTCACCGCCCGGCATACCGCCACCGGCGGGCGCGGCGGCCTTCTCCGGCTTGTCGGCGATGACGGCCTCGGTGGTGAGGAAGAGCGCGGCGATGGAGGCGGCGTTCTGCAGGGCAGAGCGGGTCACCTTCGCCGGGTCGATGATGCCGGAGGCGATCATGTCGACGTACTCACCGGTCGCGGCGTTCAGGCCGTGGCCGACCTGGAGGTTGCGGACCTTCTCCACGACGACGCCACCCTCGAGACCACCGTTGACGGCGATCTGCTTGAGCGGGGCCTCGAGCGCGAGCTTCACGGCGTTGGCGCCGGTCGCCTCGTCACCCTCCAGGTCCAGCTTCTCGAAGACCGAGGCGGCCTGGATGAGGGCCACGCCACCACCGGCGACGATGCCCTCCTCGACGGCCGCCTTCGCGTTGCGGACGGCGTCCTCGATGCGGTGCTTGCGCTCCTTGAGCTCAACCTCGGTGGCGGCACCGGCCTTGATGACGGCCACGCCGCCGGCCAGCTTCGCCAGACGCTCCTGGAGCTTCTCGCGGTCGTAGTCCGAGTCGCTGTTCTCGATCTCGGCGCGGATCTGGTTCACACGGCCCGCGACCTGGTCCGAGGAGCCGGCACCGTCGACGATGGTGGTCTCGTCCTTGGTGATGACGACCTTGCGGGCCTTGCCCAGCAGGTCGAGGGTCGTGTTCTCGAGCTTGAGACCGACCTCCTCGGAGATGACCTCGCCGCCGGTGAGGATGGCGATGTCGTTCAGCATCGCCTTGCGGCGGTCGCCGAAGCCCGGGGCCTTGACCGCGACGGACTTGAAGGTGCCGCGGATCTTGTTGACGACCAGGGTCGACAGGGCCTCGCCCTCGACGTCCTCGGCGATGATCAGCAGCGGCTTGCCCGACTGCATGACCTTCTCCAGGAGCGGGAGCAGGTCCTTGACCGAGCCGATCTTGGAGTTGGCGATCAGGATGTACGGGTCGTCGAGAGACGCCTCCATACGCTCCATGTCGGTGGCGAAGTACGCCGAGATGTAGCCCTTGTCGAAGCGCATACCCTCGGTGAGCTCCAGCTCCAGACCGAAGGTCTGGGACTCCTCGACGGTGATGACGCCTTCCTTGCCGACCTTGTCCATGGCCTCGGCGATGAGCTCGCCGATCTGGGTGTCGGCGGCGGAGATGGAGGCCGTGGAAGCGATCTGCTCCTTGGTCTCGACATCCTTCGCCTGCTCGAGCAGCGCACCGGAGACGGCCTCGACGGCCTTCTCGATGCCGCGCTTCAGAGCCATCGGGTTGGCGCCGGCGGCCACGTTGCGCAGACCCTCGCGCACCAGGGCCTGGGCCAGGACGGTCGCGGTCGTCGTGCCGTCACCGGCTACGTCGTCCGTCTTCTTCGCGACTTCCTTGACCAGCTCGGCGCCGATCTTCTCGTACGGGTCCTCGAGCTCGATCTCCTTGGCGATGGACACACCATCGTTGGTGATCGTGGGGGCGCCCCACTTCTTCTCGAGGACGACGTTGCGACCCTTGGGGCCGAGCGTCACCTTGACGGCGTCCGCGAGCTGGTTCATGCCGCGCTCGAGGCCGCGCCGCGCCTCCTCGTCGAACGCGATGATCTTGGCCATGTGAAGTGGTCCCTCCAGGACTGGGGGTGATTCCTTCGGACCGCGCCCGCGCCCGCGACGGACGGCTCGCATGCCGCGTGGTTCCTTGCCCCACCTGGCCTGCGGGCCTCACCGACCCGGTCCTTCTTTGTCACTCTCACCTTCAGAGTGCTAACGCCAATGATTAGCACTCGGCATGGTCGAGTGCAAGCGCCTCCCGCGGACTGGGGTCCGCCGAGGCGTCTGCCGGGGCGTCTGCCGGGCCGTCTGCGCGGGGCATGCCGAAGGGCCCGTACCCCAGGAGGTACGAGCCCTTCGAAGATGAAACAGAAGAACGACGCTTCAGTCGGCGCGTGCTTCAGCCGGCCGCCAGCCGGACCATGTCCGCCTGCGGCCCCTTCTGACCCTGCGAGATCTCGAAATCGACCCGCTGGCCCTCTTCCAGGGTGCGGTACCCGTCCATCTGGATCGCGCTGTAGTGGACGAAAACATCCGCACCACCGTCGACCGCGATGAAGCCGTACCCCTTCTCCGCGTTGAACCACTTGACGGTGCCCTGAGCCATGCCTAACTCCCCTATTACTGGCCCTTGCACAGATCCACACTTCGCGGATCCGGGTCAGACCTCACCCCCCAGTTGGTTGGGGGCGTGCGCCGGAACGCGTCGACCGCGGCCGAATGTATCTGTCCAACTGCCCTCTGCAACAGGTCACTTGGACGAGAATTCTGGACGCACGCGATCCGGAATGTGGCGAGAATTCGCCAGAATTCAGGGCAAGTCGGGCCCCGCAAAAGCCACAAATGCCACGCAAGAGGTGCGCACTTTGGCTACTTCTTGTCGGGCGTCAGGCAGAAATCAAAGATTCCGGATCAGGTTTCGCGACCCGGTTCCCCAACTGTACCGCGCTCAACCACACTGAATTGCCCCCTCCGCTTCTCTCACGGAGGGGGCAATTCGATGAACAATCGGTAATCACTGTTACCGACGGTTACTACCGGTGGGTACTGACCGAAGGTCAGCCGCCGGCGACGGCCGGGATGATCGACACGCCCGCCCCGTCCGGGGTCGCCGTCTCCAGGCCCTGCTCGAACCGGACGTCGTCGTCGTTGACGTACACGTTCACGAACCGGCGCAGCTTGCCCTGGTCGTCCAGGACGCGCGCGGCGATCCCGGTGTGGTTCTTCTCCAGGTCGGCGATGACCTCGCCGAGGGTGGCGCCTTCGGCGGCGACCTCGGCGGCACCGCCGGTGTAGGTGCGCAGGATGGTGGGGATGCGGACGTTGACGCTCACGATGTGACCTCCGGTCAGGTGCATGCTTTCAAGGGCGCGGGGGAACTACGCGAGCCCAGCCTCGTGGAAGGACTCGAGGCTGGGGCGGATCGTCGCGGTGAGCCCGGTCCCGGCCACCGCGTCCAGCGTCTTCAGACCATCACCGGTGTTCAGCACGACGGTCGTCTTCGTGGGGTCCAGCAGACCGTTCTCGATCAGCTTCTTCGTGACGCCGACGGTCACCCCGCCGGCGGTCTCCGCGAAGATCCCCTCGGTCCGGGCGAGGATCCTGATCGCCTCGACGACCTGCTCGTCGGTCACGTCCTCCACCGCACCGCCCGTGCGGCGCGCGATGTCGAGGACGTACGGACCGTCCGCCGGGTTGCCGATCGCCAGCGACTTGGCGATGGTGTTCGGCTTCTGCGGGCGGACCACGTCGTGCCCGGCCTTGAAGGCCACCGACACCGGCGAGCAGCCCTCCGCCTGCGCGCCGAAGATCTTGTACGGCTTGTCCTCGACGAGCCCGAGCTTGATCAGCTCCTGCAGACCCTTGTCGATCTTCGTGAGCTGGGAGCCGGAGGCGATCGGCACGACCAGCTGGTCGGGAAGCTCCCAGCCGAGCTGCTCGGCGATCTCGTACGCCAGCGTCTTGGAGCCCTCGGCGTAGTACGGCCGCAGGTTGACGTTGACGAAGCCCCAGCCCTCGCCCGCCGGGTCGCCGATGAGCTCGGAGCAGAAGCGGTTGACGTCGTCGTAGTTGCCCTCGATGCCGACGAGCTCACCGCCGTAGATCGCGGCCATGACGACCTTGCCCTGCTCCAGGTCGTGCGGGATGAACACGCAGGAGCGGAAGCCGGCCCGGGCGGCGGCGGCGCCGACGGCACCGGCGAGGTTGCCGGTGGAGGAGCAGCTCAGGGTCGTGTAGCCGAAGGCCCGCGCGGCCTCGACGGCCTGGGCGACGACCCGGTCCTTGAAGGAGTGGGTCGGGTTGCCGGAGTCGTCCTTGACGAACAGCTTGCCGGCCTCGACGCCCAGCTCGCGCGCCAGGTTGTCGGCCTTGACGAGCTTGGTCCAGCCGGGGTTGATGTTGGGCTTGTCGGCCACGTCCGCGGGGACGGGCAGCAGCGGCGCGTAACGCCAGATGTTCGCGGGTCCCGCCTCGATGCGCTTGCGGAGCTCCTCCGGGGCATAGGAGGAGAAGTCGTATGCGATCTCGAGCGGGCCGAAACATTCCTCGCAGGCGAAGACCGGGCCGAGGGGTACGCGGTGCCCGCATTCGCGGCAGCTCAGTGCCGTGGCGGGACCCAGGTCTACGGTGGATTCGGTTGCAACAGTCTGCGCAGCCATGTGAGGCGAGGCCCTTTCTCCTCATCTTCCTCACGACGCATCTCGCCGTGAGACGGATTTGGCACCTTCCCTAGCCGGGAGCCTCGCGTGAACGAGACCGGCTGGAGGGTTGCCGGGGCTTCATCGGGCCGTATCCCTCTGCCCCTCTGGATGAGCGGTATGAAGTTGTGAACGGCGGGCCACCGAGGACATGCGATGGTCATCCGCGTTGTTCAAGACTGTAACCGACAACCTGGACAGTTGAGATAGTCGTCCGAACCGCGAGATGGATCACAGGTGAAGGAGCCGCCCACGTGCTGGAAGAAGTCGAGCGCTGGCTGACTACCCGCTCCTGGACCGCGAGCGATCGCCCGCTGCACCGGATCATGTCCGCCAAACGGTCCTCGGGACAGACGGTCAGTGTCGTCCTGCCCGCGCTCAACGAGGAGGAGACCGTCGGCGACATCGTCGCGGTCATCCGCCATGACCTCATGCAGCAGGTACCGCTCGTCGACGAGCTCGTGGTCGTCGACTCGGGCTCGACCGACCGCACGGCCGAGGTCGCCGCGGCGGCCGGCGCCCGCGTCGTCCACCGCGACGCGATCCTGCCCCGCCTCCCGGCCGTGCCCGGCAAGGGCGAGGTCCTGTGGCGCTCCCTGCTCGTCACGACCGGCGACATCGTCTGCTTCATCGACGCCGACCTGCGGGAGTTCTCCTCGGACTTCGTCTCCGGCATCGTCGGCCCCCTGCTCACCGACCCCGCGGTCGACCTCGTGAAGGGGATGTACGACCGTCCCCTGGGCGGCGCCGCCGGGCAGGGCGGCCGGGTCACCGAGCTGATGGCGCGCCCCCTGCTGAACATGCACTGGCCGCAGCTGGCCGGTTTCGTGCAGCCGCTCGGCGGCGAGTACGCGGCCCGCCGCTCGCTGCTCGAACAACTGCCGTTCCCGGTGGGGTACGGCGTCGAGCTGGGGATGCTGATCGACGCGCTGCACCTGGTGGGCCTCGACGCGCTCGCGCAGGTCGACCTGGGGGTGCGCAAGCACCGTCACCAGGACGGTCAGGCCCTCGGCCGGATGGCGGCGGCGATCTACCGCACCGCCCAGCTCCGCCTGGCCCGCGGTCACCTCGTCCGCCCCTCCCTCACCCAGTTCGAGCGGGGCGCCGACGGCTTCGAGCCGCGTACGTACTCGGTGGACACGGAGGAGCGGCCGCCGATGGCGGAGATCGCGGAGTACCAGTCCCGCAAGGTCGCCTAGCGGGGCCGTGTAACACCGTGGGCAGGTCGTATACAGGTGAATACGGCTGGATACGACCCGCCCACGGAGCGCGACCGTACGTTTGAGCGTTTCCCGACCGGGCTAGGTTGAGGCGTATGGCTTCCACGCACGACACTGCTGCTCGGGGTGCTCAGGTGCTGGTCGCGTCCAATCGCGGCCCGGTCTCCTACACGGTGGGCGAGGACGGCTCGCTGCACTCGAAACGCGGGGGTGGCGGGCTGGTCTCCGGCCTGTCGGCCATCGGCCCCGAGGCGGGCGCCCTGTGGGTGTGCTCGGCGCTGTCCGACGGCGACCGGGAGGCGGTCCGGCGCGGGGTCGGCGAGGAGGGCGTGCGGATGCTGCCCATCCCGGCCGACGTGCACGCGGACGCCTACAACGGCATCGCGAACTCGGTGCTCTGGTTCATCCACCACCTCCTCTACCAGACCCCGCTGGAACCGGCCTTCGACGCGGAGTTCCGGCGCCAGTGGGCGTCGTACGAGATGTACAACCGCGCCTTCGCGGAGGCGCTGGCGCAGGAGGCGGGGCAGGGCGCGGCGGTGCTCGTCCAGGACTACCACCTCTGCCTGGTCCCCGGCATGCTCCGCGGCCTGCGCCCCGACCTGCGCATCGGGCACTTCTCGCACACGCCGTGGGCACCGGTGGACTACTTCGGGCTGCTGCCGCAGGACATCCGTGAGCAGCTGGTCCGGGGCATGCTCGGGGCAGACCGGCTGGGGTTCCTCACCCATCGGTGGGCGGCGGCGTTCTCCGCGTGCGTGCAGGCGACGGACCTCGAGCTGGCGCCCCGGATGGGCCAGGCGGGGGTCCCCGAGTCGTTCCAGTCGGTCCCCGGCTGGAAGGGGCCCGGCCACCGGACCTGGATCGCCGTGCACTCCCTCGGCGCCGACGCCGAGTTCCTGCGCGAGCGCTCGCACCGGCCGGACGTGGAGGAGCGGATCGCCGCCCTGCGCGAGGAGATCGGCGGCGAGGGGCGGCGGACGATCGTCCGGGTCGACCGCACCGAGCTGTCGAAGAACATCGTGCGCGGGCTGCTGGCCTACCGGCAGCTGCTCGACGACCACCCCGAGTGGCACGAGCGGGTCGTCCACATCGCCTTCGCCTACCCGTCCCGCCAGGATCTCGCCGTCTACCGCGACTACACGGCGGAGGTGGCACGGCTGTCGGCGGAGATCAACGAGCGGTACGGCACGCCCGGCTGGACCCCGGTCCTGCTGAACCTCGAGGACGACTTCGCCCGCTCCCTGGCCGCCTACCGCCTCGCGGACGTGGCCCTGGTCAACCCCATCCGGGACGGGATGAACCTGGTCGCCAAGGAGGTCCCGGTGGTCTCCGACGAGGGCTGCGCGCTGGTGCTGTCGCGGGAGGCCGGGGCGTACTGGGAGCTGGGCGAGGACGCGATCGTCGTGAATCCGTACGACATCCTGGAGACGGCCCGCGCGCTGCACGAGGCCCTGACCATGAAGCCGGAGGAGCGCGCCGAGCGCGCCAAACGGCTCGCGGCGGCCGGGACCGCGCTGCCCCCGGCCCAGTGGTTCCTGGACCAGCTGACGGCCCTGCGGGACCTTCAGCCGAGCTGACCGGCCAGGTCCCGCAGCAGCCGTACGACCCCTGCCGGGCCGTCGACGACCAGGTCGGCGCGGGTCGCCAGGTCGGTGACCTCGGTGGAGCCGCTGCAGACGAGGAGGCCGGGGACGCCGTCCTGGCGGAGTTTCTCGACGGCGGCGAAGGCGGGGAGGTCGCCGAGGTCGTCGCCGGCGTAGAGGACGGACTCGGCGCCGGTGGCGCGGACCTGGTCGAGGAGGGCGACGCCCTTGTCCATGCCGGGCGGGCGCAGCTCCAGGACGTACCGGCCGGGTTCGACGATCAGGCCGTGGCGGGCGGCGAGGCCGGCGAGGGGCTCGCGGAGGGCTTCGAAGGCGGCGAGGGGGTCGATGGCGCGGCGGGTGTGCACGGCGACGGCCCGGCCGCCCTTCTCCTCCACCCAGACGCCCTGCCATCCTCCGGCGTTCTCCAGGACGGCGGGCAGTTCGGCGCGGACGGCCGCGACGCCGGGGTGGGGTGCGGGGGCGGTGATCCGCCCGGTGCGGGCCTCCCAGCGTTCGGCGCCGTAGTGGCCGAGGACGGTGAGGCCGTCCAGTCCCGTGGCGCCCGCGAAGCCGCCGTTGCGTACCGCGACCTCGGCGGGGCGGCCGGTGATGACGGCGAGCGCGGCGATCTTGGGGGCGAGGGCGGTGAGGGCGGGGAGCGCGTCGGGGTGGGCGCGGGCGTCCTCGGGGTTCTCGACGATGGGGGCGAGGGTGCCGTCGAAGTCGAGGGCGACGAGGGTGGTGGAGGGGCGGTTGATGATGGCGTCCAGAGCAGTACGGCCGGCTGCGGTGGTGGGTGCGTGAGTGCCCATACGGTGACGATAGCTGCGGGGGTGCCGTTGTGGGGCGGGGGTGGGTCGCGAAGGGGCGCGGGGAACTGCGCGACCGGCCACGACGGAGCCGCGGTCGGATTCAACGGTCGGCTCTACGACCCTCGCGCACCCTTCTCAGCCTGTTCACCGTCACCGGGTCGTGGGCCAGTGCCCTCGGGTCGTCCAGGAGGGCGTTCAGGAGCTGGTAGTAGTGGACCGGGGAGAGGTCGAGTTCCTCGCGGACGGCTCGTTCCTTGGCGCCGGGGCCGGGGAAGGTGCGGCGTTCCAGGGCGAGGATGGCCCGTTCCCTCGGCTCCAGTTGTTCCTGCATACCCCGCACCGTAACCCCGGCCGCCGACACCCGGCTCACTCCCCGGCGGCGTTCTCCGCCGTCATCGCCGTCGACTGGAGGTCGGACAGGACGGTCGCCGGGTCGCCGGAGCGGGCCACGGCCTTTCCGATGCCCTTCTTGACGGCCGCGCTGACCCGCGCCCAGGAGGTGCGCCCGACCGGGTAGACCTCGGCGAGCGGGAGTTCCTCCAGGAAGGGCCGCAGCTCGGCGTCCTGCGCGGCCGTGCTCATGATCTGGGAGGCGGAGTTGGTGACGGGCAGCAGGTCGTACTCGCGGGAGAAGCCGAGCACGTTCCGCTCGCTGTAGACGAAGTCGAGGAACCGGCCGATCTGTTCGGCGTGCCCGTTCTTCCTGAAGGCGGTCATCCAGTCGGCGACGCCCATGGCGACCTTGGAGGGGCCGTCGACGCCGGGCATCGGCACCATGCCGAACTTCACGCCGCTCTTCTGCGCCATCTTCATCAGGGAGGGGTGGCCGTTGAGCATGCCGACCTGCCCGTCGGCGAACGCCGCGAACGCGTCCGCGCGGTTGAGCGAGCCCGGTGCGACCGGCCCGGTGAGCCCCTTGCCGACCAGCTTGTTCTTCAGCCAGTCGAAGGTCTCGACGTTCTCGGTGGAGTCGATGCTGTAGCCGCCGGCGGTCCGGGCGTAGGCGCCGCCACCGCTGAGCAGCCACTGCAGGGTCTCGGCCTGCGCCTCCTCGGGCCCGAGGGGCAGCGCGTAGGGGTACTTCACGCCTTCGGCCTTCAGTTTCGCGGCGTCCTCGGCGAGTTCGGCCCAGGTGGTGGGCGGGGTGATCCCGGCCTCGGTGAAGAGGGTCTTGTTGTAGAAGAGCAGCCGGGTGGAGGAGGCGAACGGCATGCCGTACTGCACGCCCCGCACCTTGCCGGCGGCGGCGAGCTGCTGCACGAAGTCTGCCTGGACGGTGACGGAGAGCAGGTCGTCCGCCTTGTAGAGCTGGTCGGCGGCCGCGTAGTCGGCGTACGAGCCGATCTGCGCCATGTCGGGCGGGTGTCCGGCGTCGACCATGGCCTTGACCTTGGCGTCGACGTCGTTCCAGGAGGAGACGGTGACGTCGACGGTGACGTCCGGGTGCTTCTTCTCGTACGCCTCGACCAGCGCGCTCCAGTATTTCGTGGAGCTGTTGGCGGCGCTGTCGCCGTAGTCGGCGGCGACGAGTCTGAGGGTGGTGTGCTCGGAGCCGGTGGTCAGTCCGCAGCCGGACAGCACCGCCGCCACCACGATCGCCATCACTGACTTTCCTGCCCGCCGGTGCACGTGCTGTCCCTCAATCCCGATTCGATTGTTCATACCAATGGGTCCGATATCCGGAACAAGGTCTACACCATACGGGTGGACTAGACCTCTTTTGGGTCTCATGAGGCGGCACGGTACCCCCAAGACGGATAAGTGGACTAGACCTCTTACCGGTCCTCGGGCCACACTGTTCCCGTGAGACATGTCATCGCCCTCGACGTGGGCGGCACCGGGATGAAGGCGGCCCTGGTCGGCGCCGACGGCGCCCTCCTGCACCAGGACCGCCGGCCGACCGGCCGTGAGCACGGCCCCGACGCGGTGGTCGACGCCATCCTCGGCTTCGCCGCCGACCTGCGCGCGCACGGCGTCGAGCGGCTCGGCGAGCCAGCGGCCGCCGCCGGGGTCGCGGTGCCCGGCATCGTCGACGAGGCGGACGGCATCGCCGTCTACGCGGCCAACCTGGGCTGGCGGGACGTCCCCCTGCGCACGCTCCTCGCCGAACGCCTCGGCGCCCCCGTCGCCCTCGGCCACGACGTCCGCACCGGCGGGCTCGCCGAGGGCCGGGTCGGCGCGGGCCGGGGCGCGGACCGCTTCCTGTTCGTGGCGCTGGGCACCGGCATCGCGGGCGCGATCGGCGTCGACGGCCGGGTGGAGGCGGGGGCGCACGGCTTCGCGGGCGAGATCGGCCATGTCGTCGTACGGCCCGGCGGCACCCCGTGCCCGTGCGGGCAGCGCGGCTGTCTGGAGCGGTTCGCCTCGGCGGCGGCGGTGTCCGAGGCCTGGGCGGCGGCCTGCGGGGACCCCGACGCGGACGCGGCGGACTGCGCCAAGGCGGTCGCGTCCGGCGACCCGAACGCCGTCCGGGTCTGGCACCGGGCGGTGGACGCCCTCGCCGACGGCCTGGTCACCGCCCTCACCCTGCTGGACCCGCGCACCCTCATCATCGGCGGCGGCCTCGCGGAGGCGGGCGAAACCCTGTTCACCCCCCTCCGGGACGCCGTCCGCACCCGGGTCACCTTCCAGAAACTCCCGGAGATCGTCCCGGCGGCCCTCGGCGACACCGCGGGCTGCCGCGGCGCAGGCCTGCTGGCCTGGGATCTCCTCCACACCACTGACGCCACGGAGGTATCGACCTGATGGCAACCCCCCCAGGGGCGCGGGGAACTGCGCGACGAGCCACCACGCACCCGCACCCCGCGACGACCGGCACCCCCCTGCTCCTCACCGGCGCCAACGTGGTCATGCCCACCGGGACGGTCAAGGGCGGCCAGGTAGCCGTCGAGGGCCGGTACCTCACCGCCGCCACCCCGGCGAACGCCCACGTCATCGACGCGACCGGCCACTGGCTGGTCCCCGGCTTCGTCGACCTCCACAACCACGGCGGAGGCGGAGCCTCCTTCTCCGGCCCGGTGGAGGACGTACAGAAGGCGATCCACGCCCACCGCGCCCACGGCACCACGACCCTCGTCGCCTCCACCGTCACCGACGACATGGACGTCCTGGTCCGCCAGGCCGGCCTGCTGAGCGAGCTGACCGAACAGGGCGACCTGGCCGGCATCCACTTCGAGGGCCCGTTCATCTCGCCCTGCCGCAAGGGCGCCCACTCCGAGGCGCTGCTGCGCGACCCGGACCCGGCGGACGTACGCAAGTTGCTGGACGCGGCACGCGGCGCCGCGCGTATGGTCACCCTCGCCACCGAACTCCCGGGCGGGCTGGACTCCGTACGCCTCCTCGTCGAACACGGGGTGATCGCGGCCGTGGGGCACACGGACGCGACGTACGAGCAGACGGTTCAGGCCATCGAGGCGGGCGCGAGCGTTGCCACCCACCTCTTCAACGCGATGCCGCCGCTCGGCCACCGCGCCCCCGGCCCGATCGCCGCCCTCCTGGAGGACGAGCGGGTCACGGTCGAGCTCATCAACGACGGCGTCCATCTCCACCCCGCCTCGCTGGAACTGGCGTTCCGTCACGCGGGCGCGGACCGGGTCGCGTTCATCACCGACGCGATGGACGCGGCCGGCATCGGCGACGGCCGCTATCTGCTGGGCCCGCTGGAGGTCGAGGTCAGCGACGGGGTCGCCCGGCTGGTGGAGAGCGGTACGATCGCCGGCTCGACCCTGACCCAGGACCGCGCCTTCCAGCGCGCGGTGACCGTCGACCGCCTCCCGGTCGAGGACGCGGTCACCGCCCTGTCCGCGACCCCGGCCCGTGTCCTCGGCCTCTACGACACGGTGGGCTCCCTGGACCCCGGCAAGGACGCCGACCTGGTCCTCCTCGACGAGAACTTCGAGGTCAAGGGCGTGATGCGCAAGGGCGACTGGGTGGTCGATCCCCAACTGTCCTGAAACGACCCCCGTCCTGAGGACGGTGGCCGACCCGGGGTCTGGGCCGGTCGCCGTCCTTTTGGCATGATCGGGCCCCGCGGCAACCGTCGCGCACCGCTCGCAGCACTCGGGGGAGGTCGGCACAGGTGATCCTCACGGTCACACTGAACACCGCTCTCGACCTCACGTACCGCGTCCCGGTCCTGCGCCCGCACGCCGCGCACCGGGTGACTGAGGTGACGGAGCGTCCGGGCGGCAAGGGGCTGAACGTGGCGCGGGTGCTGGCCGCGCTGGGGCACGAGGTGACGGTCACCGGTTTCGCCGGCGGGGCCACCGGCGAGGTCGTACGGGATCTGCTCCCGCTGTCGGTCGGCGACGCGCTCCTGCCCGTCTCCGGCGCCACCCGCCGCACGGTCGCCGTCGTCGACATCCGCACCGGTGACACCACGCAGCTCAACGAGCCCGGCCCGCTCATCACCCCGGCGGAGTGGTCCGCGTTCCAGGAGGCGTACGAGGATCTGGTCGCCGACGCCGACGCGGTGGCCCTGTGCGGGAGTCTGCCGCCGGGGGTTCCGGTGGGGGCGTACGCGGGGCTGGTGCGGAAGGCACGGGCCGCGGGGGTGCCGGTGCTGCTGGACACGAGCGGGGAGCCGCTGCGCCGGGGGGTCGCCGCACGCCCGGACCTCGTCAAGCCGAACGCCGACGAACTGGCCGAACTCACCGGGTCGCACGAGCCGCTGAGGGCGACTCAGGACGTCCGGCGGCGCGGCGCGCAGGCCGTGGTGGCCTCACTGGGGTCCGAGGGGCTGATCGCGGCGACCGCCGAGGGCCGCTGGCGGGCGACCCCGCCCACCCGCGTCCACGGCAATCCCACGGGCGCCGGCGACTCGGTCACGGCCGGCCTGCTCTCGGCCCTCGTCGAGGGCCTGCCCTGGCCGGACCGGCTGTCCCGGGCCGTCGCCCTGTCCGCGGCGACCGTCCTGGCCCCGGCGGCCGGCGAGTTCGACCGGTCCGCCTACGAGGAGCTGCTGGGCCGCGTCGCGGTGACCGGGGAGGCCACCGCGGCCTGAGCTCAGCTCTTGACCTGGCCCGCCTTCAGATACAGCTGGTCCAGCAGGACATTGCACTTGTCGCCGCTCTCGCAGGAGATCGAGATGGTGTTCGTGCCCTTGGTGAGCGTCGGGTAGGAGTACGTCGTCGTCCAGCCCTTGGCGAAGTCGCCGTCGGCGGCGTTCGCGTAGTTCTTCATGCTGATCGGGCTGCCGAACTTCTTGCCGTTGACGGTGAGCGTCATCGACTGGTCCTCACCGGCGGCGCTGTAGTGCGCGAAGAGCGTGTAGGAGCCGTCGGACGGGATCCCGTTGACCGTCCAGGTCACCGACGCGCCCTGGTTGTTCAGGTTGTTGACGTAGATCCCGCCGTCCGACTGCGCGCCCTGGACGTCGGAGGCGAGCGAGGCGCCGCCGCCGAGCTTGAGGGTCTTGGCGTCGACCGTCGGCAGTTCCTCGGCGGCCTTGCCGGTGGACGACTCGCTGGGGGAGGCGCTCGCGGAGGCGGAGGCCGAGGGGGAGACCTGGTTGCTCGCGTTGTTGCCGTCACCGGAGTCGGAGTCGCCGTTGGCCATGGCCACCGCGATCCCGATCACGACGGCGGCGACCACGGCGACCGCGCCGATCAGCAGGCCCTTGGTGTTGGGCCCGCGGCCGCGGCCGCCCCCGCCCGGCACGGACTGCTGACGGCCGGTCGGGCCGCCCCCGCCGGGGAAGGTCTCGGGCGCGGCGTAGTTCGCGTTCGGCTGGCCGTAGGCGCCCTGCTGGGGCACCGTGGGCTGGCCTGGCTGGCCGTACTGACCGTACTGCGCGGTCTGCTGCTGCGGCGGCTGTCCGTACTGGCGCTCACCGACCGCACGCACTCTGTTGACCGAGCCCGGGTAGCCGTAGCCACCGGAGGGCGGCTGGGCGCCGTTGGCCTGGCCGTCGGCGTAGAGGTAGCCGAACGGGTCGTCGTCCTCGGGCGTACTCGCGCCGTTGTTGCCGGGCGTCATCCCTTCGTACTCCTCAACAGGTGCGGGGCTGATGCGTTGCAAGGTGCGAATGGCGAGCCTACCCGGTCCAGCTGCCCCGAACGGGTGACCCGTATCGCATCAGCTCGGCGACCTGGGGGCTGACCTGGTGGTTCGTCGGTGTTTCACCCCGCACGTCTGTGCTGTTTGGGACGAGATCGTTTCTCGACGTACATCCGCTCGTCCGCGGACTTCAGGACTTCGTCGGCGGTCATCCCGCAGTGCGCCCATCCGATGCCGAAGCTGGCGCCCACCCGGACGGCCCGGCCCTCGGCGCGGATCGGCTGGATGATCTCGTTGCGCAGGCGTACGGCGAGGTCGGCGGCGTCGGCGCGGCCGAGGCCGTCGGCGAGGATCACGAACTCGTCGCCGCCGAGCCGGGCGACGGTGTCGCCGTCGCGGACGGCCCGCGACAGGCGCCGGGCGACCTCGATGAGGACCGCGTCGCCCGCGTTGTGCCCGAATCGGTCGTTGATGGACTTGAAGCCGTCGAGGTCGCAGAAGAGGACCGCGAGCCCCTTGGTGCCGTCGTCGCGGGCGCCGTCCTCGGGGGCGGCGGTGTGGACGTGGTGGTCGTAGCCGTCGTAGGACTCGGCGCCGGCCGGGCGGTAGTCGAAGCCGTGTCCGTTGGCGTCGAAGGCGGGGTGGCCGTAGGCCTGGTCCATGGCGTCGACGGCGGCGGGGTGGGTCGACTGGGGGCGCGAACAGATCCGGGCCGAGAGCCGCGAGCGCAGTTCCGCGGAGTTCGGCAGCCCGGTGAGGGAGTCGTGGGAGGCGCGGTGGGCGAGCTGGAGCTCGCGGCGCTTGCGCTCCTCGATGTCCTCGACGTGGGTGAGGAGGAAGCGGGGCCCGTCGGCGGCGTCGGCGACGACGGAGTTGCGGAGGGAGACCCAGACGTAGGTGCCGTCGCGGCGGCCGAGGCGGAGTTCGGCGCGGCCGCCCTCGGCGGAGGTGCGCAGCAGGGTGCCTATGTCCTCGGGGTGGACGAGGTCGGAGAACGAGTAGCGGCGCATCGTGGAGGCGGGCCGGCCGAGCAGCCGGCACAGGGCGTCGTTGGTGCGCAGGATGCGCCCGTGCTGGTCACCGCCCATCTCGGCTATCGCCATGCCGGACGGGGCGTACTCGAAGGCCTGCCGGAAGGACTCCTCGCTGGCGCGCAGGGCCTGCTGCTCCCGTTCGAGACGGACCAGTGCCCGCTGCATATTCGCGCGTAGACGCGCGTTGCTGATCGCGATGGCGGCCTGGAACGCGTACATCTGGAGCGCCTCGCGCCCCCAGGCGCCGGGCCGGCGGCCGTTGCGCGGCCGGTCCACGGACAGGACGCCTATGAGCTCACCGCAGGTGCCGCCGCTGCCTGGCGGGGCGGGGGTGTACATGGGGGCGAAGAGCCGGTCGGAGGGGTGCCACTCGTCCTCGAAGCGGGGGGCGGGCCCGTCGGTGTACCACTGCGGGACGTCGTCGTCGTCGAGGATCCAGCCCTCGGTGTGGGGTATGAAGATCAGGTCGCCCCAGGTCTCGCCCATGCCCAGCCGGCGCTCCCAGGAGGTGCGCGAGCCGACCCGGCCGGTGATGAGGGCCTCGGCGGCGGGGTTCCCGGAGAAGGCGGCCACCACGAGGTCCCCGTCGGGGCGCACGAGGTTGACGCACGCGAGCTCGTAGCCCAGCGCGCTGACCACGCCGTCGGCGACGGTCTGCAGTGTTTCGGCCAGGCTGCGGGCCGCGTTCATCTCGGCCATGACCTGGTGCAGCTGTCGCAGGGACGCAAGGCGGACGTACGGCTCCGACTCGGTCTCCATGCTTCGCCCTCCCCCCGAGACTTCGCAGCGAATCAAGGGTTGTCTTCGGCGTAACGTTCGTTTCTGTCGTTCCAGTCCGTTGCGTATGTCCTAGTGACACCTCCGCCACTGAATCACAGCGCGCTGCCCACTCGGTACACAGGGTCAACAATTAATGCGTCTTGTGACTCAAGTCACAGACGAACCTGAACATTTGAGTGGAGTTTCTGCGTTTTCCCTGTGTGTTTACTGAACACAGCACGCACACAACAAATCGGTCCACAGACCTACGACCCTACTCGGACCGAGGTCCGATGCGGCGGGCCGGGCTCCGACACTAGCGTTCCGGGCGTGGCTACCGACGTACTGAAGACCCCTGCCGTCCCCGCCTTTGGGCATCCTGTGGGAGTGAGCAGCGAAGAGTTCCGCGCGGTGATGTCCCGGCTGGCCGGCGGGGTGGTCCTGGTGACCGCGCAGGAGCCGCCGCTGGACCCCGACGACCCCGGGGCACCCGAGGGCGAGTACGCCGGCATGACGGCGACGGCGTTCCTCTCGATCTCCCTGGACCCGCCTCTGGTGCTGGTCAGCCTGCGCACGGGCTCCCGGATGGACGACCTGCTGGACGAGCAGCCGCTGTGGGCGGTGTCGGTGCTCTCCGAGAGCCAGCGGCACATCGCGGGCCGGTTCGCCATGAAGGGCCGGCTCAGCGACCGGCTGCTCTTCGAGGACATCCCGTACGTCCGCGGCGAGGCGACCGGGGCACCCCTGGTCGGCGGTGCGCTGGGGACCGTGGAGTGCCGGACCGAGCAGCGGGTGGAGGCGGGCGACCACACGCTCGTGATCGGGCGGGTGCTGAAGGCGCGGATGCCGAGTGCGGAGGGCGGTCCGCTGCTGTATTTCCGGGGCCGGTACCGGCAGTTGGGCTGAACGGAATTCAGTGGCCGGGGGATGACGGGCCGTCTTACTTTCCCCGGATGACGAACACATCGGGGACTTCTCTCAGGCTCGAAGAAATCACCTCCACGAATCTCGACGCGGCTCTCGCCGTCAAGGTCGCCCCCGAGCAGGAATTCGCAGTCGCACCCGTCGTGAAGTCACTCGCCGAGGCCTATGCGCACCCCGGTGTCGCCTGGCCCCGACTGATCATGGACGGTGACCGTCCGGTCGGCTTCCTGATGGCCTATTTCGACATCGACTGGCGCCTGGACGGCACACTGTTCCGCTCCGGCCTGTGGCGCCTGAACATCGCCTCCGGAGAACAGGGTCGCGGTTACGGCCGTTTCGCGGTGCAATCGGTCGCGGACGAGATCCGCCGCCGGGGCGGCGAGGAGCTGTACGTCACCTGGCACGCGGGCGAGCACGGCCCCGAGGAGTTCTATCTGCGCCTCGGCTTCCGCCGGACGGGGGAACTGAGCGGGAGGCAGGTAGTGGGGGTGCTGGGCCTGAAAGAGCGCGGGGCTGTGTCGACATGCGGCTCCGCCGCGTGGGCGCGACCGGCCACGACGCGGCCGCACCCGAAGGACGGCCCTACTGCATCTGCCGGCGCCGCCCCCTGCACTCCTCCAAAAAGTCCAGGAGACGCAGATGATGGCGGCGAGCGGAACGCCCGAGGCTGATGTTGTGCCCGGCGTCCGGTTCGTGGTCCACGCGGACCAGGGGCGCGGTGAGGGACCGTGTCAGCTCGCGCAGGGCCGGCGGGTCCCAGGCCCACAGACGCTCGTACTCGGCGAAGGTGAACCGCACGGGCACACGGATGCGGCTGGCCACGTCGGCGTACCGGCCGGGCCAGTCGGGGATCTCCTCGGCCTCCCGCGCCGGGACGGGCGCGAGGAAGCGGCGCGCTAGGCGGAAGGTGTCCGGCGGGTAGAGGGTGAGCGGCCCCCAGTGCAGCCGGGGGTCGGGGCGGTCGCGCAGGGCCGCCAGCCGGTCGGGCGGTACGGCCCAGCGGGCGCCGACCCCGGAGACGTCCACGCCGAGGAGCCGGTCGTCCTTGCCGGCCGTGGCCGCGGCGGTGAGCGCGACCTTGCCGCCGAGCGAGTGACCGACGAGCAGGAACCCGGCCCCCGTCCCGTGGGCGTCGGCGTACGCGCGTACGGCCGCCCGCACACACCGGGCCTGCTCGGTGAGGCACAGTCCGTGCGGCAGCGAACGCGCGGAGAGGCCGTAGCCGGGTCGGTCCAGGGCGAGGGCGGCGTAGCCGGCGTCGGCGGCGAGCGCCAGGAGGGAGGTGGAGGCGTCGGCCTGGCCGTGGAAGTAGCCGGCTGCCATGCCGCTGCCGTGGAGGGCGACGAGGACGGCGCGGGGTGGTGCGCCGTCCGGGGGGAGCGCGAGCAGGCCGGACAGGGGGAAGTCCCCTGCGTCGAGCTCGACCCGCCGGACCTGCTCCGCCTGCCGTACGGCCATCACGTCGCTCCTCGCTGCCGACCCCCGCGCTCCAATGTCACATCGGCGGGGGCAGGCTGCTCGGTGGGGGGAGCTGTGAGGGTGGGTCAGGACCAGTTGCGGCCGTTTCTGCCCTGCTTGGTCTGCGAGCGGGCCTTCTTCTCCCTGAGCCGGCGTTCGTTGATGCCGCGGGGGATGCGGGTGGGGCGGCGGGGCTTGGGCGGCGGGGCGGTGGCTTCGGCGAGCAGGGCCGCGAGGCGTACGGCGGCACTCTCGCGGTTGCGCCACTGGGAGCGGTGCTCGGAGGCGCGTACGACGATCACGCCGTCGACCAGACGGCCGGCGAGCCGCTCCAGCGCACGCGCCTTCCACACCTCGGGCAGTGCCTCGGTGCGGGCCAGGTCGAAGCGGAGCTCCACCTGCGAGTCGCTGGTGTTGACGTGCTGCCCGCCCGGCCCCGAGGACCGCGAGAAACGCCACGCCAGCTCGGCCTCGGGGAGCGGGACGGAACCGCGGATGAGATGGGGACCGGACATGTCCCCCATGGTCGCCCGTCGGGCATGGCCGCGTCATCCAGATTTCCCCGGTAAAGAAAGCAAAGAGACCAGGAACCTTGCGTACCCCTCTTGGCGTTCATACCGGTAGCTGTAGCTTTCTGCCGTACCTGAACCGAGGGAAGGGTCCCAAACCATGGCTGTAAGCCTGTCCAAGGGTGGCAACGTCTCGCTCACCAAGGAGGCTCCGGGCCTGACCGCCGTCACCGTGGGCCTCGGCTGGGACGTCCGCACCACCACCGGCACGGACTTCGACCTCGACGCCTCCGCGATCGCGGTCAACACGCAGGGCAAGGTCTACTCCGACGCCCACTTCGTCTTCTTCAACAACAAGCAGACCCCGGACAGCACCATCGTCCACACCGGCGACAACCGCACCGGTGAGGGCGCGGGCGACGACGAGGCGATCAACGTCAACCTGGCCGGCCTCCCGGCCGACATCGACAAGATCGTCTTCCCGGTCTCGATCTACGACGCGGAGAACCGCTCGCAGAACTTCGGCCAGGTCCGCAACGCCTACATCCGCATCGTGAACCAGGCCGGCGGCGCCGAGATCGCCCGCTACGACCTCTCCGAAGACGCGGCCACCGAGACCGCCATGGTCTTCGGCGAGCTGTACCGCAACGGCGCTGAGTGGAAGTTCCGCGCGGTCGGCCAGGGTTACGCCTCCGGCCTGGTCGGCATCGCCCAGGACTTCGGCGTCAACGTCTGATCCAGCGACCGATCGGCACGCTGTTCACCATCTGATCAAGCCATCGAGGGGCCCCGGTTCACACCAGGGCCCCTCGTGCGTGCAGGCGACGACTAGCCTGCCCCCGTGATGCTCCAACCGCTCCCCCTCACCCCCGACCACGACATCCCCGCCCCGCTGCTCACCGAACTCACCGCGCTGTACGCCTCGAACCGCGAGTTCCAGGCGCTCAGCGGTGACTTCCCGGATCCGGACGACATCCGGCCGGAGCAGGTGGCGCGGGCGTTGGCGGAGGAGCTGGCCGAGCCGGGGGTGGAGGTGTCGCTCGCGAGGAGCGAGGGGCGGTTGGTCGGGGTCGTGATCACCCTGGCCCACCACCCCGACCCGGCCGACCCGGATCCCTGGATCGGGCTGCTGATGGTCGACGCGGGGGCGCACGGGCGGGGGTACGGTCGGCGGATCGCCGAGCGCGTGGCGGAACGCTTCCGCGCCGAGGGTCGTACGGCCGTACGCCTCGCCGTCCTCGACGCCAACCCCAAGGGCCTCGCCTTCTGGACGGCCCTCGGTTACGAGGTCATCGGCCACCGGCGGGATCTGCAACTGGGGCGCCCCTGCGCCGTCCTGCGGAGAGAACTCCGTCCCTAGCGCTCTCGGGGCAGCTCCGGTCTGCCCTCCCCGTACAGCCAGTCGTCCCAGATCTCGTCGATCTCGTCGAGGTTCTCGTCCGGGGCCTGTCGTTCGACGTACGCCGTGAAGTCGTCGGTGTCCGCCGTGCCGTGGCGGTGGGCTGCGGTCCAGCCCTGGACGATGTCGTAGAAGGCGTCGTCGCCGACGGTCCGGCGGATGCGGTGGACGACCATCGCGCCGCGCTGGTAGACGGGGTCGGAGGAGATGTCGGCGGCGGTCGGGGGCTCGCCGGGCGGGAAGTCCCACAGGTCGGGGTAGTCGTCCTCGCCGTGCTCGTAGAGGTCGGTGAAGGTCTCCTCCGCCGTGGCGCCGCCCTCGTCCTCCTCCCACAGCCATTCGGCGTAGGTCGCGAAGCTCTCGTTGAGCCACATGTCGCGCCAGGTCCTCGGGGTGACGGAGTCGCCGAACCACTGGTGGGCGATCTCGTGGACGAGGGTGGCGGTGTCGGGGGGACCGGGGAAGACGGGACGGTTCTGGGTCTCCAGGGCGTAGCCGGAGTCCCCCGGGCGGTCGACGATCGCGCCGACGGAGGAGAAGGGGTAGGGGCCGAAGTTGTACTGCGCCCAGTCCATGACCTCGGGAAGACGGGACAGCACCTTGCGGCTCGCGGACGTCTGCGTCGGGTCGACCGCGACGTACACCGGCAGGCCGTCCTTCGTCGTGGAGCGGGTGACGGTGTAGCGGCCGATCGCGAGGGTGGCCAGATAGCTCGCCATGGGTTCGGCGGTGTGCCAGGTGGAGGTGCGGCGGCCGCCGACGGTCCTCTCGCCGGTCGGCTCGCCGTTGGAGACGGCCGTCAGGTCCTTCGGGACGGTGACCGCGATGTCGTACGACGCCTTGTCCGAGGGGTGGTGGCTGCCGGGGAACCAGGCCATGGAGCCGACCGGTTCCCCGAGGGCCAGCGCGCCGTCGGCGGTGCGCAGCCAGCCCTCCTGCGAGCCGTCGGGGTCGGTGACCGGCTGCGGGGTGCCGGAGTAGGCGACCGTGACGCGGAAGGTCTCGCCCTTGTCGAGGGCGCGGGCCGGGCGGACGCTCAGCTCCTGGCCCTTACGGCTCCAGCCCGCCCGGGTGCCCTCGACCGTGACCTCCTCGACGCTCAGGCCCTTCAGGTCCAGGTGGAAGGAGTCGAGGTCCTGTGCGGCGCGGGCCGTGATCACCGCCGAGCCGGTCAGCGCCGGGCGGCCCTTCGGGTCGTAGGCGAGGGTCAGGTCGTAGTGCGTGACGTCGTACCCGCCGTTGCCGGACTTCGGGAAGTACGGGTCGCCGACGCCCGCCGCCCCGTCGGCTCCCCGCCCGCCACCGCCCGAGCAGGCGGTGAGGAGGAGCAGCACGAGGACGGAGCGCACCAGGACGGAGCGCACGAGGACGGAGCGCACGTATCGGGGCACAACCGCGATCCTACGAGGGCATGACACCATCACCCTCGTGCTCGACATCGGCTACGCCCTCTCCAACCGCTTCCCGGACCCGCCGCAGACCGACTACCGCCGCGCGGACGTCCACGCGCTGCGGCACGACCTGTTCTGCGGTGACGTCTACCTCGCCGACACCAAGGCGGACCGGGAGTTGTCCACAGCCTGGGGATGGGTGCCGGTACTGGACTTCGCGTGGGCGCTGTGCGACATCGTGGAGCGGATCGACCGGGACCCGGCGGGCTCGCGCGCCTCCCGCCCCCAGTACGCCGAGCTGGACTTCACCGAGTCCACCGACCGCATGCTCTTCGAGCGCCGCTTCGGCTGGGTGGACGTCGAGGCCGACTGGATGCCCGCCGAGGAAGCGCCGCTGACCTTCTCCCACACGGAGCTGCGCCGCGAGTCCCGCGACTTCCTGCACGACCTGCTCGCCGATCTGATCGACCTGCACGAGGACCTGGGCGAGAACCCGGCGATCTGGACCCTCCAGGCCCGCTTCCCCCGCATCGGCTGAGAAACCCTCCCCCTACCCCTCCACCCTGATCCCCAGCTGGGCCGCCAGCACCGGTGCCAGGTCCAGGAGCTGCGCCGCGCTGATCACCGCGCCGGACAGACGGTCCACGCCCGACGCGATGCCCAGTTCGGCCGCGCCGCGCAGGTCGACGTCGGTGAGGGTCGCCGCGGTGAAGTCCGCCGCCTTCAGCGCGCAGTCCACGAACTCCACCCGCTCCAGCCGGGCCCCGCCGAAGTCAGGCTCGACGAGCACACAGCCCTGGAACACGACGTCCCGCAGCCGCGCCTGCCGCAGATTCAGGAAGTCGATCTTCCCGCCGCGGATCAGCACCCGCTCCAGCACGGCGCCGTACAGCTGCGTCCCGCCCAGACGGGCCTCGGTCAGCTCGACATCGCGCAGGGTCGCCTCCGCGAGGTCGGTGCCGACGCCCCGCACGCCGGTGAGGACCGAGTCGAGAAAGCGGGCGTGTCCGAGCCGCGTGCCGTCCAGCGCGCACTCCGTCAGGGCGCAGTCCATGAAGCGGGCGCCCGCGCCGTCCTGCCCGGCGAGGTCCCGCGCACGGAACTCCACCCCGTCGTAGTCCCCGTCGGGCTCCAGCTCCCCTTCTCCGTACGGCTCCAGCGCGGGCAGCCGCACCTCCGGCCGCCGCGCGCCCCTCACCACCCTGCCGGTCCCACCGCTCGCTCGCCTCGCCATGCCCCCATCGTGCACCCCACCACTGACACACCACCTGACCTGCGACGACACCGCCGCACCCGGGCGCTCGGCCGCCCGCCCTTGACCTCGAGCAAGCTTGAGGTTCAAAGCTGGATCCCGGACACACCCCTTCCACGAGGCAACCCCGGGAGACCCCGATGCACGCCATCCGACTGCACGCCTTCGGCCCGGCCGAGAACCTCTCCCCCGAGGAGGTGGCCGACCCCGCCCCCGGCCCGGGACAGGTCCGTATCGCCGTACGGGCGGCGGGCGTCCATCTCCTGGACACCGCCCTGCGCGAGGGCGTGCAGGGACCGCCGGCCCCCGCGCCGACCCCGCTGCCGACGATCCCCGGGCGGGAGGTCGCCGGAGTCGTCGAGTCGCTCGGCGCGGACACCCCCGGCTCCTGGCTCGGCCGGCGGGTCGTCGCCCACCTCGGCTTCGCGCCGGGAGGCTACGCCGAGCTCGCCGTCACCGACGCCGGCCGACTGCACGAGATCCCGCCGGGCCTGGACTTCGCCGAAGCCGTCGCGATGATCGGCACGGGGCGTACGGCCCTGGGGATCCTGCAGTTCGCCGAGCTCGGGCCGGACGCGGTGGTCCTCGTCCCGGCGGCGGCCGGGGGCATCGGCACGCTCCTCGTGCAGTACGCCCGCGCCACCGGCGCCACGGTCGTCGGTCTCGCCGGCGGGCCCCGCAAGACGGCCCTGGTGGCGGCCAACGGCGCCGGCATCGCCGTCGACTACGACGACCCGTCCTGGCCGGCCGAGGTCCGCGCCCGCCTGGGCGGCCGGGCCGTCACCCTCGTCCTCGACGGCGTCGGCGGGGAGGTCGCCCGCGAGGCCGTCGCCCTCCTCGGCCCCGGCGGGCTCCATCTCGTCTTCGGCTGGTCCGCCGAGGGCGTCCGCGACGGACAGGGCCACTTCGTCGAGGGCGTCTCCCGGTCGGTCCTCGGGCCGGTGATGCTGGAACGGGCCGGCGGTCTGCGCGCCCTGGAGGAACGCGCCCTCGCCGAGGCCGCGGCCGGTCGGCTCACCCCGGCCGTCCAGCGCTTCCCGCTCACCGAGGCCGCCGCCGCGCACCGCGCCCTGGAGAGCCGGGGGACCGTCGGGAAGGTGGTGCTGGAGCCATGACCGTCTCCGACCCCCACAAGGGGATGCAATACATCCCGATCCATGGTCTTCTGGGCAAATGAGTGTCACCCGGACAGGTGAACCCTCGACGGCCCCCGACCCCCGCCGCTGGTGGGGTCTGGTGATCATCGCCCTCGCCCAGCTGATGGTCGTCCTGGACGCGACGATCGTGAACATCGCGCTCCCCTCCGCCCAGCGGGACCTCGGGATGTCGGACGGCAACCGCCAGTGGGTCATCACCGCCTACACCCTCGCCTTCGGCGGTCTGCTGCTGCTCGGCGGCCGCATCGCCGACCTCGTCGGCCGCAAACGCACCTTCGTCATCGGGCTGATCGGCTTCGCGGGCGCCTCCGCGCTCGGCGGCGCGGCCGTCAGCCCGGGGATGCTGTTCGGCGCCCGCGCCCTCCAGGGCGCCTTCGCCGCCCTCCTCGCGCCCTCCGCTCTGAGCCTGCTCACCACGACGTTCACCGATCCCAAGGAGCGCGGCAAGGCCTTCGGCATCTACGGCGCCCTGGCCGGCAGCGGCGCCGCGATCGGGTTCATCGTCGGCGGCGTGCTCACCGAGTACCTGGGCTGGCGCTGGTGTCTGTACGTCAACGTGCCCATCGCGATCGTCGCCGTGCTCGGCGCGACCGCCCTGCTGCACGACTCCCCCGGCCACCCCTCCCGTCTCGACGTGCCCGGCGCGGTGCTGGGCTGCGGCGGTCTGTTCGCGATCGTCTACGGCTTCAGCGAGGCCGAGTCGCGCGGCTGGAGCGATCCGTTCGTGCTGTCGCTGTTCGCGGGCGGGGCCGTCCTGCTCGCGGCCTTCGTGTGGTGGCAGACGCGCGCCCCGAGCCCGCTGCTGCCGCTGCACATCATCAAGGACCGCAACCGCGCGGGCTGCCTGCTGACCATGATGCTGGCCATCATCGGCATGTTCGGCCTGTTCCTGTTCATGACCTACTACCTCCAGGTCATCCTCGGCTACTCGCCCATGAAGACCGGCTTCGCCTTCCTGCCGCTCACCCTCGCGATCATCTTCGGCTCCACCCAGATCTCGGCCCGGCTGATGAGCCGGGTGCAGCCACGCGCGCTGATGGTCCCCGGCATGATCCTCGCCGCGAGCGGCATGGTGATCCTCACCCAGATGACGGTGGACTCCTCCTACACCAGCGAGATCCTGCCCGCGCTGCTGCTCATGGGCCTCGGCATGGGCCTGACCTTCATGCCGGTGTTCGCCACGGCCACCGCCGGGGTCGCCCCGAAGGACGCGGGCGTCACCTCGGCCACCGTCAACACCTCGCAGCAGGTGGGCGGCTCCATCGGCACGGCGCTGCTCAACACGATCGCCACCACCAGCAGCACCGCCTACATCACGGCCCACCTCACCGGCCCCGCCGAACGCAACGCGGTGACCCGCGAGGGCATCGTGCACGGCTACACGGTCGCCATCTGGTGGGCCGCCGGGATCATGCTCCTCGCGGGCCTGATCGCGGGCCTGATGGTGACGGCGAAACCCCCGAAGCACGAGGTCCCGTCCCAGGAGGCGGTCCCGGAGTCGGTGGGCTGAGTCGGCGGGTGAAAACCCCGGGGGCGGGTGAAAACCCCGGGTCAGGGCCTCAGTGCCGCCCCGCCACCCGGTCCGCGATCCGCGCCAGCCGTGAGGAGCCGGCGCGGTGGGTCCGCGTCTCGCGCCGGTCGGCGGTGCGGTAGGTGGCGTACATGCCCTGGACGCCCAGCCAGCGCAGCGGCTCCGGCTCCCAGCGGCGCACCTGGTGGCCGACCCAGGGCAGCACCGTCAGCTCGGTGTTGCCGCCCTGCCGGGAGTCCAGCAGCACCAGGTCGCGCAGGGTGCGGCCGGCGAGGTTGGTGGTGGCGACGCCCGAACCGACGTAACCGCCCGCCCAGCCGAGACCGGAGGCCCGGTCGAGGGTGACCGTGGCGCACCAGTCGCGCGGCACGCCGAGCACCCCGGACCAGGCGTGCTCGATCCGCACCCCGGCGAGCGCCGGGAAGAAGGCGAGGAGGATCTCCCGCAGCGCCTCGACCGTCGCGGGCTGGGTGCGGCCGTCGTGGTCGGTGCGCGAGCCGAAGCGGTACGGCACTCCGCGCCCGCCGAGCGCGATCCGGCCGTCGGCGGTGCGCTGGGCGTACATGTAGGCGTGCGCCATGTCGCCGAGCGCCTCCCGGCCCTCCCAGCCGACCGCCGCCCACTGCTCGTCGGTGAGCGGCTCAGTGGCGATCATCGAGGAGTTCATGGGCAGCCAGGTCCGCTTCTCGCCCTTCAGCGCGGCGGTGAAGCCCTCGGTGCAGCGCAGCACGTACGGCGCGCGCACGGTGCCGTACGGGGTCACGGCCCGCCCGGCGTGGATCTCGGTGACCGGCGTCGACTCGTACACCTCGACGCCCAGCGCCTCGACGGCCGCCGCGAGCCCCTTGACCAGCTTCACCGGGTGCACGCGCGCCCCGTGCGGGGTCCACGTCGAGCCGACGGCGCCCGCGATCCGCAGCCGCTCGGCGGTCTCCCGGGCGCCGTACAGCTCGCGGTCCTGTTCGCCGTACGCCAGTTCGTGCGCGTGGAAGTCCTTCAGGCGGGCCAGTTGGGCGGGGGTGCGGGCGACCTCCAGGACGCCGCCGACATGGACGTCCGCGTCGACGTTCTCCTCTTCCAGCGCCCGGACCACCTCGGCGACGGTGTCGTTCATGGCGCGCTGGAGCCGTACGGCGGCCTCGTGGCCGTGCAGGGCGGCGTAGCGGTCGCGGCCCGCGATGCCGTTGTAGAGCCAGCCGCCGTTGCGGCCGGAGGCGCCGTAGCCGCAGAACCGCTGCTCCAGGACGGTGATCCGCAGGTCGGGGGCGGCCTTCTTCAGGTAGTACGCCGTCCACAGTCCGGTGTAGCCGCCGCCGACGATCACGACGTCGGCGGACCGGTCGCCGCCGAGCGGCTCGCGCACGGCCGGGAGTCCGTCGTCCGCGTACCAGTAGGAGATCCCGCCGTTCACGACATCGCTTGCCGAGGTACTCATGGCCGGACGTTATCCGGTGAAACGGGCCCTGTCTCCTTCGGATTCCGCACTTTTCCGCGCCCTCTGACCAGCGGGTAGCAGCCGAGACCGATGACGACGGCGACGAAGTGGCCGAAGTCGGTGAAGGTCGGCCCGGCGGTCAGCGGCACCGCGAAGAAGGCGAGGACGACCGCCAGATACGCGTACCGCCATGGCCCGCGGATCCGGTAGCCGAGCACCGCCACCACCCCCGCCAGCGCGTAGCTCACGCCCACGTCCAGGGTGTTGACCGAGGACGCCGGGGCCATCCCGTCCCGGATCGCCTTCAGCAGCGCGCCCTCGCTGACCAGAGTGGCCAGGACGTGCGCCGCCACGCACACCGTCAGCCAGCGCCAGGTCCCGAGCCAGCGCTCGGCCTGGGCGTGGAGGACGGAGTACAGCACCGCGTACGGCAGCCAGTACCCGCCGTCGATCCACATCGCACTCGCGATCAGCACCCGCACGGGGTGCCGGGACAGCTCATGGAGGTTGGTCGACCGCTGCCGCAGGAACTCCTGCTCGAACCCGGGGGACATGTGATGCAGGGCGACCGTGGTGAAGAACAGGACCGTCAGCCACACGTAGGTGCCGGGCGCGCTGCGGACGTACGACCACACCACCCGCCGCACACCGGAAAACCGCGGGAGCAGATTCACCTGGTGTCCTGTGAGGAGGCCCCGGCGTTCACGCCGGGGAGGTGTCGCATCCCGTGACAGCGACGCGAAAGGTCGCCGTATCCGGCCCGTGCGCGCAGACCGCCACCCCGCTCGCCCTGCAGATCGGGTGAGGGCGAACGTGTGTTTCCGTTTTCGCTGACGGGGGTGACCCCGGCGGGAGATGGGTGCGGGTGTGCGGATCTCGCTCGTATGGTCGTGTCAGCGCAGGGGCGGGCGACGGGAACGAGAGCGGGGATATCGGCATGGCGGAAGCGGCGGGGCCCGATGATGTGGGTCATGCCCGGTACACCTACCAGCTACGTGTGTCGTCCGCCGCCCGCACTGCTCTGACGGCGGAGTGGGACCGGTGCCGGTGGACGTGGAACGAGTGTGTCGCCAAATCCAGCGCCGTGCACCGGCACAACAAGGCCACCGGGCAGAACGCCACGTGCGGCCCGGCACAGCTCGACAGGATGCTGACCGAGGCCCGTGCTCGCACACCGTGGCTACGGGAAGGCTCGTCGGTTCCCCAGCAGCAGATCATCCGTGACTTCGGCCGCTCCCGCGCCAAGGCGCGCAAGGACATCCGAGAGCGGTTGCCGATGGCCCGCCGGGCCGGGATGCCCGGGCACAAGAAGAAACGCGAGGCGCTAGCTACTCTCAACTACACACGGCGCGGCTTCCGGTTGAGGCACGGCAGGCTACATCTCGCGGGCGGCATCGTCCTGACGGTCGTGTGGTCGAGGAAACTTCCGGCCGAGCCGTCCTCGGTGCGCGTGTACCAGGACAACCTCGGGCACTGGTACGCCAGCTTCGTCGTCCCCTCTCAGGCCGAACCCCTGCCGGAGACCGGTCGGGTGGTCGGCGTGGACTGGGGCATGAAGGAGACCGCCACCACCACGTCCGACGACCACGACCTGCCGCACGCCGGACTCGGCAGGAAGGCTCAAGCGAAGCTGACCCGCTACGACCGGATGATGGCCCGCCGCAGACCGCAGAAGGGTCAGCCCGCCTCGAAGGGCTACCGCAAGGCGCAGAGACTGCGGGCGAAGTCGTACAAGAAGGTCGCCCGGCAGCGAGAGGACACCGGCCGTAAGTGGGCCAAGAAAGTTGTCCGCGACCATGACGCTGTCGCTGTCGCTGTCGCTGTCGAGGACTTCAAGCCGAAATTCCTGGCCAGGACCACTATGGCCCGCAAGGCCGCCGACGCCGCCATCGGCGCCACCAAACAGGCCCTGATCGAGATGGGCCGCAAGCACAGGCGGGACATCCGCCTCATCCACCCCGCGTACACCACGATGGACTGCGCGCACTGCGGAGCGAGAGCCAAGCACGCACTGCCGCTGGGTGAGCGCACCTACACCTGCACCGCGTGCAAGACCGCGTCCCCACGGGACAAGAACTCCGCACGCGTGATGCTCGTCCGGGCTGGTCTCAACCCGGCTGGTGCCGATGGTGCAAGACCTCCTGGAGCGCTGCTCCAGGAGGCGGCCTGAGCCAGGAATCCCCTCCACTTCAAGGGAGGGGAGGATTCAAATCCGCAAGTATCGTCCGGAAGGTGATCGAGATTCCGGGCGCGCTGGTGACAGAACAGGTAAAGATCAACGGCGCGGCGGGGCGGGCGTTCGTCGCGAGGCTGCCGGACCTGGTGGCGGTCTTCCTGGAGCGCTGGGAGCTGCGGATCGACGGTCCGCCGATGCACGGCGTGTGCGCGCTGGTCCTGCCGGTGACCGGCGCCGACGGCACCCGGGCCGTGCTCAAGCTCCAGCTCCTCGACGAGGAGACGGCGGGCGAGCCGGTCGCGCTCCGCACCTGGAACGGCGATCACGCGGTACGGCTGCTGCGCCACGACGGGCCGACCGGCACCTTGCTCCTGGAACGCCTCGACCCGCACCGCACGCTGACCCACGTCGAGGACGTCCACGCGGCCGTGCCGGTCGTCGGGGTCCTGCTGTCCCGGCTGACGTCCGTCCGGGCGCCGCGGGGCCTGCGGAAGCTGGGCGACCTCGCGCGGGGCATGCTGGAGCGGACCCCGGAGGCGCTCGTCCGGACGCCCGACCGCCGGGACCGCCGGCTGCTCGCCGACTGCGCGGCCGCCGTACGGGAGGTCGCGGCCGAGCCGGGCGACCGGCTCCTGCACTACGCCAACGTCCTCGGCGCCGACCGCGCCCCCTGGCTCGCGATCGACCCCAAGCCGCTCGCGGGCGACCCGGGCTTCGAACTCTGGCCGGCCCTGACCAACCGCTTCGACGCCGAGGACGTCCTCCGGCGCTTCGACGCGCTGAGCGAGGCACTGGGTCTCGACCGGGGGCGGGCCCGCGCCTGGACCCTGGGAAGGTTGCTCCAGAACAGCCTGTGGCGGATCGAGGCCGGCAAACGGCCGACGGCGGCCGACGTGGAGATCGGCCACTGGCTGCTGGGCCGGTGACGCGCACGTCACCTGGTCCGACTTTCGCCAGGAAGGAGCGCCAAGGGCGCGGCGACCGGATCCAGGTCACCACGATTGGCACCGCTCACCGCTGGAGACAACCCCTGGTACAGAGTCCGTCCCGGGGGGTCGACATGCCTGGTCCCAGCTCTCGATTTTCGACGGTTTCCCGCAGTGCCATGCGAAGCCTCGATCTTTACGTAACCCTGATCGCAGCGATCATGTTCGCCGTCCTGGGAATAACCGGAAAGGCCTCGCAAGAGGTGGTGACATCCGGAATTCTGGCGGTGCTGGCTCTTGTGGGATTTTCGCTTCTAAGAATTCGAGCGCAGAGCGACAAGATCAACACATCCCTCGGCGACATGGGCGCCAGACCGAGCGCAGATCGCTTCTTCGCCGAGGTCGACGACGGCGAGGAGATCAAAAGAATGATCTCGTCTTCGCGCGAGGTGTGGTTGCACGGCTGGACACTTGAGCTGCATCTGGTTTCCTACGCCGGCGAGATCAGGAAAGCCGTCGCCAAGGGCGTCCACATCAAGATCCTCGTGATGGAGCCGGGCAGCACGGCCATGACTGTCGCGGCCACTGAGGCGGAGAACCGCAGCGCCGGTGATCTCAGCTCCAACCTGGAGGCCAACCTGAGAAGGCTACTGACGCCACCGTCCGGCCCGGTTTCTGGAAAGCTGGAAATCAAGACACTCACCCACGTTCCCCATTGCACCGTGATCGCATCCGATCCATCGTCGGATCAAGGCAAAATCATCATGCGCATCGCCACCTTCCAAGCCGATCATTGGCAGCGACCCACCTTTGCCGTAACTCGGCAGAACGACGCGAGATGGTACGAGTTTTTCAAGAACCAGTTCGAAAAGAAGTGGGAGTCCGCAACGCCTTACGGCTCCGTGCCCTAGGAGACCGACATCCCACTCGGGCGCCTCCGGCGGGAACCGCCGTCAGGATGTGCCGTCGACGCCCCCACGGCCGGAAGGTCGCGGGGACGTTGTCCCGGCTAGATCAAAGAGCCCCCTGTCGGACTCGAACCGACGACCTTCGCTTTACAAGAGCGGTGCTCTACCAACTGAGCTAAGGAGGCGTGCCCGTGCAGTGTACCCAGGTCGGCGGGGCGGCCCGTCGAAAATTTCCGCGAAGTTCACATGCCTCCAGGTACTGACAGATCCGCCGGAGCCGAGGTAGCGTCCTGAGCCAGTTCACCCGTGTGGACTACACCAACCACCTTCCTACAACGGATCGTCCGGCACGTTCCTGCCGGTAGAAGGGGGCCTCTGAGCCATGGCCACTGTCACGTTCGACAAGGCGACCCGGATCTACCCCGGTTCCACCAAGCCCGCCGTCGACGGCCTCGACATCGAGATCGCGGACGGCGAGTTCCTCGTCCTGGTCGGCCCGTCCGGCTGCGGCAAGTCCACCTCGCTCCGCATGCTCGCGGGGCTCGAGGACGTCAACGGCGGTGCGATCCGCATCGGCGACCGCGACGTCACCCACCTGCCGCCGAAGGACCGGGACATCGCCATGGTGTTCCAGAACTACGCGCTCTACCCGCACATGACCGTCGCCGACAACATGGGCTTCGCGCTCAAGATCGCCGGCGTCAACAAGGCGGAGATCCGGCAGAAGGTCGAGGAGGCCGCGAAGATCCTCGACCTCACCGAGTACCTCGACCGCAAGCCGAAGGCCCTCTCCGGCGGTCAGCGCCAGCGTGTCGCGATGGGCCGCGCCATCGTGCGTGAGCCGCAGGTCTTCCTCATGGACGAGCCGCTGTCGAACCTCGACGCCAAGCTCCGTGTCTCGACCCGTACGCAGATCGCGTCGCTCCAGCGCCGCCTCGGCATCACCACCGTCTACGTCACCCACGACCAGGTCGAGGCCCTGACGATGGGCGACCGCGTGGCGGTCCTCAAGGACGGTCTGCTCCAGCAGGTCGACACCCCGCGCAACATGTACGACAAGCCCGCCAACCTGTTCGTGGCCGGCTTCATCGGCTCCCCCGCGATGAACCTCGTCGAGGTGCCGGTCGCCGACGGCGGCGTGAAGTTCGGCAACTCGGTCGTGCCGGTGCAGCGTGACGCGCTCTCCTCCACGTCCGACAAGAAGGTCACCGTGGGCGTCCGCCCCGAGCACTTCGACGTCACCACCGACTCCGACACCGGTCTCGGCGTCGTCGTGAACGTGGTCGAGGAGCTCGGCTCCGACGCCTTCGTCTACGGCACCGCCCAGGTCGGCGGCGAGGCCAAGGACCTCGTGGTCCGCGTCGGCGGCCGTGACGTCCCGGAGAAGGGCAGCACGCTGCACGTCGTCCCGCGCGCCGGCGAGACCCACGTGTTCTCCACCTCCACGGGCGAGCGCCTCTCCGACTGACGCCGCTCCGACCGACCCGGACATCCCTCCTGATTCACCCAGGTTGACGAGAAGGGCCCCGCAGACCGCTGCGGGGCCCTTCTCGCGTCCCGCGAAACACCTCGACACGCCGGACATTTCCGCCCGATCGGACCAGCGACCGTCAACCCACTACCCCACCGGAGACACCACTTCATCCCCCGTCCGAGTGACGAAATGTCGCTGAATGATTACGGGGCGCTACCCTCTCACGCGTGAAGCACTCCGCGAACCACTCCACCCAGCGCACGCAACGCGGCCAGGGCGGCCCAGCCCGCCGGATCGGCCGCTCGCTCGCCCTCGTCCTGCCCGTCGTCATGGTGCTCTCGGGAACCCTCGCGGTCACCCGGGTCAACTGGTCGGGAGACCCCTCGGACTCGGTGCTCACCGCCTCCGACGTCTCCACCGCCCACCGCACCTCCCACGGCGCCCCCCAAGCCCCGCAGGACGTCCTGCGCGACCAGCTGCTGACCGAGCTCCAGGAGAAGGACCCGGGCACCGCCCTGACCCACCTCCAGGCCGCCGTGAACGGCAAGCCGTCGCTGGCGAAGCACTGCACCTCCATCGCCCGCGCCCTCGGCCGCGCCGCGGTCCGTCTGTACGGCCCCTCACGCGCGCAGTCCTACGCCCGCCCGGTCTGCGACACCTCCTTCGCCTCGGGCGTCCTCATGGCCCACAGCTGAGGCCCCCACGCCCCTTACGCCCCTCACGCCCCCCACGCCCTCGGCGCGGCTTCCCTCCCGTATCGGGCGGGGGCCGCCCGGGCTCCCACGGGCACCTCCCGGGTCCTCCAAGGCGCCTCCCGGGTCCTCCAAGGCGCCTCTCGGGCACCTCTTACGGCACGTACACCCGCGCCGCGTACAGTGCGCCCATGACTCACCCGCACGCCGCGTCCCGCCCCACGCAAGCCGTCGTCCTGGCCGGTGGCCAGGGGTCCCGGCTGCGTCCGTACACCGACGACCGGCCCAAGCCCATGGTCGAGATCCCCGGCACGGGGACGCCGATCATCGGCCACCAGCTCACCTGGCTCGCCGAGGAGGGCGTCACCGACGTCGTCGTCTCCTGCGGCCATCTCGCCGAGGTCCTCCAGGACTGGCTGAAGACCGCCGACCTGCCGGTGAACGTCATGACGGTCGTCGAGACCGAGCCCCTCGGCCGCGGCGGCGGCCTCAAGTACGCGGCCGCCCGGCTCCCCCACCCGGACCGGCCCTGGTACGCCACCAACGGCGACATCTGGACGCGTTTCTCGCTCCGCGAGATGGCCGACTTCCACACCGAGCGCGACGCCGTCGCGACCCTCGCGCTGGCGCGGCCGCGCATCCCGTGGGGAGCGGTGAAGACCGACGGCTTCGGACACATCACCGACTTCATCGAGGCGCCGCCGACGACGTACGAGATCAACGCGGGCGTGTACGTCTTCTCCCCCGAGTTCGCCGGGCTGCTCCCCGAGCGGGGGGACCACGAGCGGACGACGTTCCCCCACCTCGCGCGGGAGCGGAGGCTGGCCGGGTTCCCGATTCCGCAGGGGGCCTACTGGCGGGCCATCGACACGGCGAAGGATCTGACGGAGGCGGCGAAGGAGTTGGCGGCGCTGGGTCGCTGACGGTTCGGCCGTGGTTCGGCTGCGGGCCGGTGGGGGCGTTCGCGCCGTTCCCCGCGCACCTAAAGGCAGAACAGCAGGTGCCGTGCGCTGATTGAGCACACGGCACCTGTACGAACCTCAGGGGCGCGGGGAACTGCGCGACCAGCCCCAGCCGGCCCGCAGATCGTGATCTCCCCGAAACCGCTACCCCAGAAGCCCCCCCACCAGCCCGGGCTGACCGGAAGACGAAGAGCCACCCGACGTACCCCCGGTCGAACCACCGGAGGAACTCGTCGAGCCACCGGACGCGGGCCCGGAGCTGGTGCTCGGCGCCTCGCCACCCCCCGTGGGAGCGGACTGCTGCGGCGGGGCCTGGCCCGCGGTCCCCTGGGTCTGGCTCGGCGCGCCCGCGGTCGCCGTACCGCTGTCGCGGGCCGTCGGCGCGCTGTCCGTGCCGGCCGTCGGTGCCGCCGAGGTCGCGCCCTGGGTGGGCGAGGTGGACGCCTCGGGGCTGCGGGACGACTCGCGGGTGTCGGACTCCGCCGGGAGCGGGGAGCCGGGCAGCTCGTTGCGCGGGGCCTCACCGGGGCCGGGGACGACGATTCGGTCGGCGTCGCGGACCGCGCCGCCCAGCAGGGAGCCGATCAGCAGCGTGAGACCGACGGCGATCGCGGTGACCAGGGCGCCGCGGCGCAGGACGTACCGGCGCAACTCCCAGATGTCGGAGCGGGGACCGAGCCGGCGCCAGGCCCCGGCGGCGAGGCGGCCGTCGACGGAGTAGACCGGGGCGCCCGCGATGATCAGCGGCGACCAGGCGGCGAGGCAGATGATGTCGGGGGTGTCGTAGACCGGGGCGGTCTTCCAGCTGACGGTGACGAGGATCGCCGCCGACAGCCCCGCGCCGACCACCGCCGCGACCCGCTGCCAGCAGCCCAGGACCGTGAGGACGCCCACGACGACCTGGAGGAAGGCGATGACGAGCCCGGAGCCGACGGGGTGGTGCAGGGCGAACTGGCGCAGCGGCTCGGCGACTTCCCAGGGGTGCAGGGTGTTGAGCCACTTCACCATGGAGCCGCGCTTGCCGCCGTCGAAGTAGACGGGGTCGCACAGCTTGCCCATGCCGGCGTAGAGGGAGATGAAGCCGAGGAAGATCCGCAGCGGGAGCAGCACCACGCCCAGGTTCATCCGGCGGCCGGGGTAGTAGGCGTGCCGGGAGGCGTCCGGGTCGCCGGCGTGGCGCCTGCCGCGCGGCTCGACCGCCTCCGCGAGCGCCTCCCCGAAGTCCTCGAACTCGGCGTCGTCGTAGGGAGGTTCGTCGTAGGCGCTGCCGACCGTGCGCATCTGCGGCAGCAGCCGGTGCTCGCCGGGCACCGGGGCGCGCTGGGCGCCGACGATGGGGGTCTCCAGGGTCTGCGCGGTGAGGTCGCCGTCGTAGCCGTCGCCCACGCGGGGGATGACCTGGGTGGCTCCGGCGTCGGCCCCGGGCGGTCCGCCGTGGCCCACGCTGCCCGCCCGCACCGCCTGCAGCAGCCGGTGGGCGCCGGTGTCGTCCGGGGCGGTCTGGCCGCTCCAGACGACGGGCCGGCGGCGAGCACCGGAGGCGGCGCCCGCTCTGCCCGCCGCCCCGACGACGGGGATGCGCGTGGTGTCCTGGCTGGCGCTCACATGCCGGGCGATCCGCGGGGATTGGTTACGCCGCGCCGACACGCCCAGCTGCACGCGGAAGCTCGCGTGGTTGACGATGATCTGCGCCGGATCGCTCGGCACCTTCACCATGCTCAGCGCGGGAGCGTCGTCGAAACCGGATTCGAATCCCGACGAGCGGCCCCCCGTGGGTGTGCGGGGTGTTCTGGTGTCCACACTCATCTAACCGAGTGACGTGTGGTTAGGACACTGCTTTGACCCGCCGGATCTGTCCGGACTCCGTCAAGGTTGCACTACCCGCCGGATTTACCCCGTCGGAGTGAACACACGGACGCGCGTTCAGCTCCGGCACCGAGCCTGCCGGGCCCCGTTCAGGCCCGTCGCCGCGCCGCCTCGTACAGCACGATCCCCGCCGCCACACCGGCGTTGAGGGACTCCGCGCCGCCCGGCATGGGGATGCGGACGCGGAAGTCGCAGGTCTCGCCGACCAGCCGGGACAGGCCCTTGCCCTCGCTGCCGACGACGATGACGACCGGGCCGTCCAGCGCCGCCAGCTCGCCGATCTCCGCCTCGCCGTCGGCGGCCAGACCGACGATCGCGATGCCGGCCTTCTTGTACGCCTCCAGGGCGCGGGTGAGGTTCGTGGCACGGGCGACGGGCGTACGGGCCGCCGTACCCGCGGACGTCTTCCAGGCACCCGCGGTCATCCCGGCCGCGCGGCGCTCGGGTACGACCACGCCGTGGCCGCCGAACGCGGAGACCGAGCGGACCACGGCGCCCAGGTTGCGCGGGTCGGTCACCCCGTCGAGGGCGACGATCAGCGGGTCCTCGCCCTCGTCGTGCGCGGCGTCGACCAGGTCCTCGGGGTGGGCGTACTCGTACGGCGGGACCTGCAGGACGAGGCCCTGGTGGTTGAGGCCGTTCGTCATACGGTCCAGTTCGGGGCGCGGCGCCTCCATGAGGTTGATGCCGCCGCGCTCGGCCGCGAGCTGGAGCGCCTCGCGCACCCGCTCGTCGTTGTCGATGAACTGCTGGACGTAGAGGGTGGAGGCGGGGACGCCCTCGCGGAGCGCCTCGACGACCGGGTTGCGGCCGACGACCAGCTCGGAGGCGCTCTTGCCGCCCCGCCCGCGCGCCACGGGACGCCGCTGGACCTGCTTGGCCTTGGCGCCGGCGATCCGGTTCTTCTTGTGCCCCTTGCGCATCTCGGCGGGCGGGGTCGGGCCCTTGCCCTCCAGGCCCCGGCGCCGCTGGCCGCCACTGCCGACCTGCGCGCCCTTCTTGCCGGACATGCGGCGGTTGTTGGCTGCCATGACCTACCTGATTCTGTGCGGAGGAGTGCGTACGTCTATGCAGTGTGCCGCCCGGGGAGCCGGGCGGCACAATCGATCAAGGGAACGGGCTGTCCGCGACTAGCGCGAACCGATGGTCCAGCGTGGTCCCTGCGGGCTGTCCTCGATGGTCAGACCGGACTGGTTGAGCTGGTCGCGGATGGCGTCCGCGGTCCCCCAGTCCTTGCGCGCCCGGGCCGCCTCCCGCTGGTCCAGGACCAGGCGTACGAGGCTGTCGACCACGCCGTGCAGATCCTCGCCCTTCTCGGCCTCGCCGGCCCAGTGCGCGTCGAGCGGGTCCAGCCCGAGGACGCCGAGCATGGCGCGGACCTCGGCGAGCCGGGCCACGGCCGCTTCCTTGTCGTCGGCGGCGAGCGCGCTGTTGCCCTGCCGGACGGTGGTGTGCACGACGGCGAGGGCCTGCGGGACGCCCAGGTCGTCGTCCATCGCCTCGGCGAAGGCCGGCGGCACCTCGGCGGAGGGCTCGACGACGCCGCCCGCCTTCTCCACGACGCGCTGCACGAACCCCTCGATCCGTGCGAACGCCGACTCGGCCTCGCGCAGCGACTCCTCGCTGTACTCGATCATCGAGCGGTAGTGCGGGGTGCCGAGGTAGTAGCGCAGCACGACCGGGCGCCAGTTCTTGACCATCTCGCTGACCAACACGCTGTTGCCGAGCGACTTCGACATCTTCTCGCCGCTCATGGTGACCCAGGCGTTGTGCACCCAGTACTGCGCGAAATCGTCGCCGTAGGCCTTGGCCTGGGCGATCTCGTTCTCGTGGTGCGGGAAGATCAGGTCGAGGCCGCCGCCGTGGATGTCGAAGGCGGAGCCGAGGTACTTGTGGGCCATCGCCGAGCACTCCAGGTGCCAGCCGGGACGGCCACGGCCCCACGGGGTCTCCCAGTCGGGCTCGCCCGGCTTGGTCGCCTTCCACATCGCGAAGTCGCGCGGGTCGCGCTTGCCGGTGATGCCCTCCTCGGTGGGCTGGCGCAGATCGTCGATGTCCTGGTTGGACAGCGCCAGGTAGCCGGGGTAGGAGCGCACGTCGAAGTAGACGCTGCCGTCGGCCTCGTACGCGTGACCGCGTTCGATGAGGCCGCGCATCATCTCGATCATCTCGGGGACGTGCCCCGTCGCCCGCGGCTCGTACGTGGGCGGCAGGCAACCGAGGGCGTGGTAGCCGTCGTTGAACGCGCGCTCGTTGTCGTAGCCGATGGACCACCAGGGGCGGCCCTGCTCGTGCGACTTGGTGATGATCTTGTCGTCGATGTCGGTGACGTTGCGGATGAAGGTGACGTCGTAGCCGCGGTACTCGAACCAGCGGCGCATGATGTCGAAGTTCAGGCCGGAGCGGATGTGGCCGATGTGAGGGGCCGCCTGCACGGTGGCGCCACAGAGGTAGATCGAGACACAGCCCGGCTGGAGCGGGGTGAAGTCACGGATCTGCCGGGCACTGGTGTCGTACAGGCGAATAGTCACGATGCCTAGGGTAGTGGGCGGTGGGCCCTGCCCTCACCCCTGTCCGGCGACTCCTCTGACGACCAGCGCCGTCGCCACCGCCAGCAGGCCCTGGTCCCGGCCGGGGAAGCCCAGACCGTCCGTCGTCGCGCCCGATACGGACACCGGCGCTCCCGCCGCCTCGGACAGCAGCTTCTGCGCCTCTTCCCGGCGCTTTCCGATCTTCGGACGCGGGCCCACGACCTGTACGGCGATGTTGCCGATGACGAAACCGGCGTCCCGCACGATCCGGGCCGCCTCCGTGAGCAGGGTGACCCCCGAGGCTCCCGACCACTCGGGGCGGCCCGTGCCGAAGTGCTGTCCGAGGTCGCCGAGGCCCGCCGCCGAGAAGAGGGCGTTGCAGGCGGCGTGGGCGACGACGTCGGCGTCGGAGTGGCCGGCCAGTCCCGGGCCCTCGTTCTCCCACTTCAGGCCCGCGCACCACAGCTCGCGGCCCTCCTCGAAGGCGTGGATGTCGGTGCCGATGCCGACCTGGGGCAGCAGAGGCATCTCAGAAGCCATCGTTGAGCCTCCTGCGGGCCAGGACCGCCTCGGCGAGGACGAGGTCGAGGGGGCGGGTGACCTTGAAGGCCTCCTCGTGGCCGGGGACGACCACGACGGTCGGGCCGAGCCGCTCGACCATGCCCGCGTCGTCGGTGACGTCCTCGGTGACCGTCTCGTGGGCGCGGACCAGGGTGGCCCGGTCGAAGCCCTGCGGGGTCTGTACGGCGCGCAGCCGGGCGCGGACCGGGGTGGCGACGACCGGCTCGGGGTCGCCGGGGGCGGCGGCCGGTTCGACCTCCTTGACGGTGTCGGCGAGCGGCAGCGCCGGGACGACGGCGAGGGCGCCCTCGCGTACGGCCTCGATGACCGCGTCGACGGTGTCCACGGGGACCAGGGGCCGGGCGGCGTCGTGGACGAGGACGATGTCATAGTCGGGCGGCAGCGCGTCCAGGCCGAGGCGCACGGACTCCTGGCGGGTGTCGCCGCCGGGGACGACGACGAAGTCGGTGCGGTCGGGCAGCGCGTGCGCGTCGAGCAGCGACTTGACCTCGGCGGCGCCGTCCGGCGGGGCCACGACGACCACCAGGGAGACGGCACGGGAGGCGGCGAGGGCGCGCACCGCGTGGATCAGCATGGGCGTGCCGTTCAGCGCGCGGAGCGCCTTGGGGGCGCCCGGGCCGAGGCGTACGCCCCGGCCGGCGGCCGGAATCACCGCGGCCGTACGGGCGGACGCGGGCGAGGGACGCGAATCGTCAGACATCGGTTCCTGTCAGGTTTGTGTGCTCGGCCTAGTTGGGTACGGAGACAGCGTGCCGGGCGCGACGCCTTGACCGGACCCTTCCGTGACGCGCCGGTCGAGCCGCTGCCCGGGCCCGGCACGCAAAGTATCGGGGTTTCCCCGAAGTGGACGATCCACTGTGGGGCGACCCCGAGTGGGACGACCCGTAGGTGGGCGCACGGCTTCCGGACGCGAACATGCCGCAGCGCCCGGCGACGGGAAATACGTCATCGGGCACCGCGGCATTTTTCGGTGTTCAACGGTGTGCGTCGGCGTCGGCCTTCGCCGGCGTCAGGACGCGAGAACCTCGTCGAGCAGGGCTTCGGCCTTGTCCTCGTTGGTGTTCTCCGCGAGGGCGAGCTCGCTCACCAGGATCTGGCGTGCCTTGGCGAGCATGCGCTTCTCACCGGCGGAGAGTCCGCGCTCGCGCTCACGACGCCACAGGTCACGCACGACTTCCGCGACCTTGATGACATCGCCGGAGGCGAGCTTCTCCAGATTTGCCTTGTAGCGACGCGACCAGTTCGTGGGCTCCTCGGCGTACGGCGCGCGCAGCACCTCGAAGACCCGGTCCAGCCCGTCCTGACCGACCACATCACGCACGCCGACGAACTCCGCATTGTCCGCTGGCACACGTACCGTCAGGTCACCCTGGGCGACCTTCAGCACCAAGTAGGTCTTGTCCACGCCTTTGATCTGGCGAGTTTCGATGGCCTCGATCAGCGCGGCCCCGTGATGGGGATAGACCACGGTGTCGCCAACCTTGAACGTCATGTGACAGGTACCCCTTCCGTGGCTATCCAGGGTAACACGGAAACTGCGGTTCCTGAATGGCGTTTTCGCAGGTCAGGGCATATCTCGGGGCTTGACAACTGCGACAGGAACGTGCTTCGGGCGGCTCCCGGAAGCAGGTATTCGCAGGTCGGAGCCGCTCTCCGAGGGGGGTGAAACCCGCACGTTACACGCGTCCGGAGCCCGCCCCAGGCGGTCGAACGTCCACATATGTCCGCTTCCAGATGTGCGACTTGCGCTACTCCGTTCGGTGTCCGTGGCCGGATACGAGTCGTTTCCGGAATTGATCACCGGAGCTTCGAGCAGACCCGTGATCAATTTCCCGGACGGTCGTGCATTCCTTCACGGAAAATCCGCGAGCGGAGCGTGACGGCGCTTAACCGGAGTCCGTGCGCGGATATGTGAATGACGTACGAGCAGGAAGAGCAAGGATGAAGTCGGAGTGACCGGTGGGTCGCGCGGGAGTGTCGTGACGGGTGTGATGACCAGGGAGATCACGGCGCGCGACGGCCCCCGGACGCGTTAGAGGCGGGTCGGGTGCGGCGGCGCGGGAACGGCTCGGTAACCTAAGGCCGCTGACAGACCCTTAGGGCGGCTTTATCACCAGGTGAGCTGCCCGTGTGCGTTCAAGGAGTTGCCGCCGCCGTGAGCAGCAGCCTTCGACGCGGCGCCCTCGCCGCATCCGCCCTCGCGTTCTCGATCGCCACGCTCGCCGCCTGCGGCGCCGGCAACAACAGCCAGACGCTGGAGATCAAGCCGGACAACGCCGCCACCAGTGTGGGCGACATCAAGATCCAGAACGCTGTCGTCATCACCCAGCCAGACCCCGCCGGGGGTGGCCCGGTGGCCGTCTCCGCGACCATCTTCAACTCCGGCAAGGAGGCCCAGACCGTCGAGTCGATCGACGTCGAGGGCCTCGGCACGGCGAAGCTCTCGCCCGCCAAGGGGGAGAAGGAGCTGACGGTCCCGGCCGGCGGCCTCGTCGTGATCGGCGGCGAGGGCAACGCCTCCGCCGTCCTGGAGCACCCGGACGAGGAATCGATCGACGGCAACGCCCAGAAGACCACCTTCACGCTCAGCGACACCGGTGCGGTGAGCCTGGCGGCCTTCGTCGTCCCGGCCGACGGCTACTTCTCCAGCTGGGGCCCCAGCGACATCCCGAGCACCCCGTCGGAGTCCCCCTCGGAGACGGCCACCGAGACGGCCACGTCCACCGAGTCCCCGGCGGCGGGCGCCTCCGGCTCGGAGTCCCCCTCGGCCTCCGCCACGTCCTCGGAGTCGGCAGCCGGCCACTGAGCCCCCGTACACATGCGCCAAGGGCGGCACCCCCGGTGAGGGTGCCGCCCTTGGCGTGTGTACGGGGCTTTCAGGCCACGCACCCGCAGGAACCGGCTTACGGCTCGAACTTGTAGCCCAGCCCACGGACCGTCACCAGATACCGCGGGGCGCCCGGGTCCGGCTCGATCTTGGCGCGGAGGCGCTTGACGTGGACGTCGAGGGTCTTGGTGTCGCCGACGTAGTCGGCGCCCCAGACCCGGTCGATGAGCTGCATACGGGTGAGGACGCGGCCTGCGTTGCGCAGCAGCATCTCCAGGAGGTCGAACTCCTTGAGCGGCAGGTCGACCTTGGAGCCGGAGACGGTGACGACGTGGCGGTCGACGTCCATGCGGACCGGGCCCGCCTCCAGGGCGGCCGGGGTGACCTCCTCCGGCTCGCCGCGGCGGCGCAGGACGGCCCGGATCCGGGCGACCAGCTCGCGCGAGGAGAACGGCTTGGTGACGTAGTCGTCGGCTCCTATTTCCAGGCCGACGACCTTGTCGATCTCGCTGTCCTTGGCGGTCACCATGATCACGGGGACGTTGGAGCGGCCGCGCAGCTGACGGCACACCTCCGTACCGGGCAGACCCGGCAGCATCAGGTCGAGGAGGACGAGGTCGGCGCCGTTGCGCTCGAACTCGTCGAGTCCGTCGGGCCCGGTGGTCGCGACGGCGACCTCGAAGCCCTCCTTGCGGAGCATGTACGACAGGGCGTCGGAGAAGGACTCCTCGTCCTCGACGACGAGCACTCGGGTCACGGAAGGACCTCCGGGGCGGAAAGCGTCTGGTACGCGGTCGAATCGGGGGATGAGCGGCGGGACGGTGTGCGGGAGGGGGTGGGAGAGATGCCGCCGGCCTGCCGGTCCTCGTCATTGAGGTCGTCCAGGTCGTCGAAGGTGTCAAGCCCTTCGAGGCCTTCCGGGTCGTCGGGATCCGGATGCTGGAGGGCACGATCGCGGTCGCGGGCGGCCGCGGCCGCCTCGGGAAGCCGCAGCGTGAACGTGGAGCCCTGTCCCTCGGCGCTCCACACCGTGACCTCCCCGCCGTGCGAGGCGGCCACATGCTTGACGATCGCGAGCCCGAGACCCGTACCGCCCGTCTGGCGGGAGCGGGCCGGGTCGACTCGGTAGAAGCGCTCGAAGATGCGCTCCTTGTCCTTGTCGGAGATCCCGATGCCCTGGTCGGTCACCGAGATCTCGATCAGGTCCCCGCCGGTCGAGGTCACCCGGCGGGCGGCTATGCCGACACGGGTGCGGGCGGGTGAGTAGTTGACGGCGTTCTCGACCAGGTTGCCGAGGGCGGCGGCCAGCTGGCCGCGGTTGCCCCAGACACGCAGGTCGGCGGTGCCGCCCGCCCGTCGCCCACCACCACCCTGCTCGAGTCCTTCGGACGCCGACACACTCGTGGCCATGGTGATCTGCTTGGTGCCGGCCTGGTGGCGGCAGCGGTCGACGGCCTCGGCGACCAGCTCGTCCACGCCGACCGGTTCCGCGTCCTCCAGCGGGTCGTCGTTCTGCACCCGCGAGAGATCGATCAGCTCCTGCACCAGGTTCGTCAGCCGGGTGGCCTCGATCTGCATCCGCCCGGCGAACCGCTCCACCGCCTCCGGGTCGTCCGCGGCGTCCATGACCGCCTCGGAGAGCAGGGAGAGGGCGCCGACCGGGGTCTTCAGCTCATGGCTGACGTTGGCGACGAAGTCCCGTCGTACCGCCTCGATCCGGCGGGCCTCGGTGAGGTCCTCGACGAGGAGCAGCACGAGCCGGGAGCCCAGCGGCGCCACCCGCGCGGAGACCGCGAGGGCCTCGCCGCGTCCGGTGCCGCGCCGGGGCAGGTCCAGCTCGACCTGGCGTATCTCCCCGTCGCGCCGGGTGTCCCGGGCCATCTTGAGCATCGGCTCGACCGCAAGTTTTCCGCCACGCACGAGTCCTAGGGCGTACGCCGCGGAGCTCGCCTTGACGACGGCGTCGGCCTCGTCCAGGACGACGGCCGACGAACGCAGCACCGACAGGACCGTGTCCACGCCGGGCGGGAGCACGGGGTCGGTGTGCAGGGAGCTGCGGGTGGGGCGTGCCTGGTCGCGCTCGCTCCAGCGGAACGCCAGCATGGCGATGACACCGGTGAGCACCCCGGCGATCGCTGCCGCTGCGGCGACCGCCGCGTTCACGTCCATGCGTCCAGGTTAGGCACGGGATCCGGCGTGGCTACAGCCATGCAGGTGCGACCTCGAACACTCGTCGCCCAGAGTTCACCTTGGAGCCAGAAGTGGTTCATTTGACGTGACTGAATCCGACGCGTAGCGGGCGGACCGTGGCACCGTGGGGTTCGCCCCGGAGCATACGTACGTACGAGAGGGAATCCTGATGCGGGACGCGTACCACGAGGAACTTGACTCGATAGGCGACAGCCTGGTGGAGATGGCCCGGCTGGTCGGGTCGGCGATCGGGCGCGCCACGACCGCCATCCTCGACTCCGACCTGAAGCTCGCCGAGAGCGTCATCGAGAACGACCAGAAGGTCGACGACCTGCAGCACGACCTGGAGGCGAAGGCCATCGCGCTGCTCGCCCGTCAGCAGCCCGTCGCCACCGACCTGCGGATCGTCGTCACCTCGCTGCGCATGTCGGCCGACCTGGAGCGCTCCGGCGACCTCGCCCAGCATGTGGCGAAGCTCGCCCGGCTGCGCTTCCCGAACCGGGCGGTGCCGCACGACCTGCACGCCACGATCCTGGAGATGGGCCAGCTCGCGCAGCGCCTGATGGCGAAGGCGGCGGAGTGCATCATCACCAAGGACGTCGACCTCGCGCTCCAGCTGGAGTCCGACGACGACGCCATGGACCTGCTGCACCGCACGCTGTTCCAGCACCTGATCGACGACCGCTGGAAGCACGGCATCGAGACGGCCGTCGACGTGACCCTGCTGGGCCGCTACTACGAGCGGTTCGCCGACCACGCGGTGGCGGTCGCCAAGCGTGTGGTGTTCCTGGTGACGGGTGAGCACGCGGACGAGCTGCAGCCCGACATCCAGCCGGACATCCAGCCGACCGCGGGGACCGAGGGGGCGTAGGTCCGCCGGGGAGGCGGACGGTGGGCTCCCGGACGGCGTGCGGTCGCCACTGTGCGCCGTTGATGCGCCCGGCACAACGGGCATGCAATGGGCACAGGCCCTAGCGGAACACGTGCGCCTCCGGGAGGAACCCATGGCAGAGTCCCCCAGCACCCCCCAGTCCGACCCCGCTCAGGAACGCCCCACCGAGCAGCCCGCCGAGATCAGGAACCTGATGCTGATCGGCGCGTGCGGCTGCGGTTCGGGGTGCGGCTGCGGGTGCCAGTCGGGCAGCCCGTGCCAGTGCGGCTGAGCACAGCCGTCGTACGTACGACAGGGCGGGGCCCGGTGACCACACCGGGCCCCGCCCTCTTGTCGCGCCTCTTGTCGCGCCTCTTGTCGCGAGAGGGCAGGGCCGGGCGCAGCATGGAAGGGACGGACATCGACGGGGGCGGGCACAGGACGAAAGGGGGTGGACACCATGCCCAAGTTCATGGACGTCCACCACAACATGAAGGGCATCACCCGCGAGCAGCTCCTCCAGGCGCACCAGGACGACCTCGCCATAGAAGGGGAAGAGGGCGTCCACTTCGAGTCGGCCTGGGCCGACCCCGACTCCGGCGTCGTCTACTGCCTCTCGGAGGCCCCGTCGGCGGAGGCGGTGCAGCGCATCCACGAACGCACGGGCCACAAGGCCGACGAGGTCCACCCGGTCCCGCTCCAGGTGTGAGCGGCGCATTGTGCGCCAGGGGGAAACCTGCATGATGGAGGTCCGGCAGGTGGAGGGGGAGACACCATGGACAGGCCGACGTCCGATGCGCAGGTGATGGTCGCGGAGGCGCGGAAGGCGTTCTTCGTGATGTTCGGGTTCCTGGCGCTGGTCTGGCTGGTGCAGCTGGCGAACTTCGCCGACGACTACGCGCCGGCCCGCGAGTACGGTGTGGTCTCCGGCGACCTCGGCACCCTGCCGCACCTCCTCACCGCGCCCTTCCTGCACTGGAGCTGGGCGCACATCGAGAGCAACTCCGGTCCCCTGTTCATCTTCGGCTTCCTGGCCGCGTACCGCGGGGTGCTGCGGTTCGTCGGGCTGAGCCTGCTGGTGGCGGTGACCAGCGGCCTCGCGGTCTGGTTCTTCGAGGGCGGGAACGTGGAGACGGTCGGCGCGAGCGGCCTGATCTTCGGCTACTTCGGATACGTCGTCGTCCGCGGCCTCTTCGACCGCCATCTCATCGACACGCTCATCGGGATCGTGATGGCGGCGTCCTTCGCCTACATGCTGACGGTGGCCGTGCCGGGCACCCCGGGCGTCAGCTGGCTGGCCCACCTCGGGGGGCTCGCCGGCGGCCTGCTGGGGGCCTGGCTCTTCCGCGACCGCCGCAAGCGCCCCGCGGGCAAGACCCCGGCCCGGACCGGCTCGTCCGGCGCTTCCGGCCCTTCCGGCGCTTCCGGCTCGTCCGCTCCCGCCGGCCATCCGCGGGCCGACCTGCACAAGGAACTCGGGGATCTGGGGCTGCTGTAGAGACAGGGGGGTGGGGCGGGGTGAGGCTGCCCCCACCTGGTTTCCGGGGCGGATCGCAGTCCATACGACAACCTGGGCAGCCCAGGGCCCCAGCCTCCACCACCTCCAGTCGGCAGCGGACACAGCCCTCTGCACCGAGGCCCCCTGACTCCGCCTCACCTTGGATCCTGCGCCGGCGCTCGACTCAGCTCGAGGTCGCGATCGCTGTCGCCGCGGTCATGCGGCGTACGGCTTCCGTGAGGAGTTCGGGTGAGGTGGCCAGGTTCAGGCGGGCGTGGCCGGTGCCGCCGGTTCCAAAGGTCGGGCCGGAGTTGAGGGCCACCCTGCCGTGTTCGAGGAAGACGGTTGCGGGGTCGTGGCCCAGGTCCAGGGCCCGGCAGTCGAGCCAGGCGAGGTAGGTGCCCTCGCCGGGGCGGTAGCGGATGTCGGGCAGGTGTTCGGTGAGGAGCCGCCGGTTCGCGGCGAGGCCGTTCAGCAGTTCGTCGAGCCAGGGGGTGCCGTCGCGCAGGGCCGCGGTGTGGGCGATGACGCCCAGGTGGCTGGGGCCTTCCTGGACCCATGCGGGGATGCGGGCGAGATCGTCGGCCGCGCTGGGGCCCGCGAGGGCGACGGCGGCCTTGAGGCCGGCGAGGTTCCACGCCTTCGACGCCGACATCAGCGCCATACCGCTCTCCGCGCCCGGGACGCTCAGGTAGGGCACGAACTCGGCGCCGGGCAGGACGAGAGGGGCGTGGATCTCGTCGGAGACGACGCGGACGCCGTGCCGGGCGGCCAGGGCGGCGACCGCGGCCAGCTCGTCGGCGGTGTGCACGGTCCCCGTGGGGTTGTGGGGGCTGCACAGCAGGTGGACCGGCCGCGGTCCGTGCTGGGCGGCCCGCTCGAACGCCTCCTCCAGGGCGGTGAAGTCGATGCGGTGGTCGTCGCCCAGCGGGGCCTCGACGATGCGCCGCCCCGTGTGCTCCACGAAGTGGTAGAAGGGCGCGTAGACCGGGCAGTTGATCACCACGGCGTCGGCCGGGGAGGAGATGACGTCGAGGATCTCGACGATGCCGGCCGACGGCACGGCGGCGAGGGCGGCGAGGGCGGCGGAGCTCAGCCGCAGGCGCACCCCGCCGTCGCAGGCGCCCCCTCGGTGGCCCCGCCGGTGCAGCAACCGTCGCCGGTGGCATGGGGGTCGGCGCTCTTGCCGAGGGTGTCGGCGTCGGCCTTGACCACGTAGACCTCCCACGGCTCCTTGCCGGGGCCGTGCACCCACACCTTGTCCTGGAGGGCGTAACAGCAGGAGGTGTCGCTCTCCTCGAAGGTGGCGAGGCCGGCGACCTTCAGGCGGCCGGCGGCGGCGTCGACCTGCTCGGTGGACCCGACCTCGACGCCGAGATGGTCCAGCCGGGTCTCCTCGCCGGGCTCGCCCTCGATCAGGACGAGCTTGAGCGGGGGCTCGGCGATGGCGAAGTTCGCGTAGCCCGCGCGCCGCTTGGCCGGTTCGGTGCCGAAGAGCTTCGCGTAGAAGGCGATCGACGCTTCGAGGTCGCTGACGCGCAGGGCGAGCTGGACACGGGACATGACGTGACTCCCATCCACTTGTATCGGCGTCTTGTATTGACGCCTATCGATATAGAGCTTGCGCCTTGGATCGAAAAACGTCAACATAGAAGAATGTCGAAGCAAGAACTCGTGGTGATCGGCCAGGACGACGAGTCCACCGGCTGCTGCCCCGGACTGGTGACCGCGCCGCTGGACGAGGCCCGGGCGGCCGACCTGGCGAAGATCTTCAAGGCGCTCGGCGACCCCGTCCGACTGCGCCTGCTGTCGATGATCGCCTCACGGTCGGGCGGTGAGGTCTGCGTCTGCGACCTGACCCCCGCCTTCGACCTCTCACAGCCGACGATCTCCCATCACCTCAAGCTGCTTCGGCAGGCGGGACTGATCGACTGCGAGCGGCGCGGCACATGGGTCTACTACTGGGTGCTGCCCGGCACCCTGGACCGGCTGTCAGCATTCCTGACGACCACGCAGAAGGCCGAGGCGACCACGTGAACGCATCGCTCGGCCGCCGGGCCCTGGCCGAGGCCGTGGGGTCGGCGGCTCTGGTGGCGGTGGTGGTCGGCTCCGGCATCCAGGCCACCGAACTGACGGACGACGTCGGCCTCCAACTGCTGGCCAACTCACTGGCCACCGTGTTCGGACTCGGCGTGCTCATCGCACTGTTCGGGCCCGTCTCCGGCGCGCACTTCAACCCCGTGGTGACGCTCGCGGCCTGGTACACCGGCCGCCGCACCCCCGACGGGCCGGCTCTCCGCGACCTGGCCGCGTACCTCCCGGCCCAGACGGCCGGAGCGATCGGGGGCGCCGTCCTGGCCGACGCCATGTTCGCCGAGCCGCTGGTGCGCTGGTCCACGCACGACCGCTCCGCCGGTCACCTCTGGCTGGGCGAACTGATCGCGACCGCCGGGCTCGTCCTGCTGGTCTTCGGCCTCCCCCGCACCGGCCGGGCCCACCTCGCTCCCCTCGCCGTGGCCTCCTACATCGGCGCGGCGTACTGGTTCACGTCCTCGACGTCCTTCGCCAACCCGGCCGTCACCATCGGGCGCGCCTTCACCGACACGTTCGCCGGCATTGCACCCGCCTCGGTCGCCCCCTTCATCGCGGCCCAGACCGTCGGTGCCGTACTCGGCCTCGGCCTGCTGACCGCCGTGTTCGCCCACCCCGCACCGGCACGGACCGACCCCGCCCACACCGACGACAATCCCGAACTCGCCACCCACTGACCGCCCCGCGCCGCCCTGCCCCCGTCCCCGCCCTGCCCCACCCGGAAAGAACCCGCCATGCCCACTCCCGCCGCACGCCCGTCCGTCCTGTTCGTCTGCGTCCACAACGCCGGACGCTCGCAGATGGCCGCCGCCTTCCTCACCCACCTGGCAGGCGACCGCGTCGAGGTGCGCTCCGCAGGCTCCGCCCCCGCCGACACCGTGAACCCCGCCGTGGTGGAGGCCCTGTCGGAGGTGGGCATCGACATCTCGGCCGAGGTCCCCAAGGTGCTCACCGTGGAGGCCGTCCAGGCGTCCGACGTCGTCATCACGATGGGCTGCGGCGACACCTGCCCGGTCTTCCCCGGCAAGCGCTACCTCGACTGGCAACTCCCCGACCCGGCCGGCCAGGGAGTCGAAGCCGTCCGCCCGATCCGCGACGAGATCGAACAGCGCATCAGCACCTTGATCGAAGAGATCGCCCCGGCCGTCCGCCACTGAGCACGGGCGATGGGCCCCGCAGTGCCAAGATGACACCCGAGCACACGGCCCCGCACCACCAAAAAGCCCCCGGCCCGCGAGTAAAGCGCAGGTCGGGGGCTCAAAGGCAGGTGCTTACTTCGTCTTGCCCTGGTTCTTGACCGCCTCGATCGCTGCTGCGGCCGCCTCGGGGTCGAGGTAGGTGCCGCCCGGGGTCAGGGGCTTGAAGTCGGCGTCCAGTTCGTAGGACAGGGGGATGCCCGTCGGGATGTTCAGGCCCGCGATGTCGGCGTCGGAGATGCCGTCGAGGTGCTTGACCAGGGCGCGGAGGCTGTTGCCGTGGGCCGCGACCAGGACCGTGCGGCCGGCCAGGAGGTCGGGGACGATGCCGTCGTACCAGTAGGGAAGCATGCGGACGACGACGTCCTTCAGGCACTCCGTGCGGGGCCGCAGCTCCGGGGGGATGGAGGCGTAGCGGGCGTCGGAGGCCTGGGAGAACTCCGAGTCGTCCGCGAGCGGCGGGGGCGGGGTGTCGTAGGAGCGGCGCCAGAGCATGAACTGCTCCTCGCCGAACTCGGCCAACGTCTGCGCCTTGTCCTTGCCCTGGAGGGCGCCGTAGTGGCGCTCGTTCAGGCGCCAGGAGCGGTGGACCGGGATCCAGTGGCGGTCCGCCGACTCGAGGGCGAGCTGCGCGGTGCGGATGGCGCGCTTCTGGAGGGACGTGTGGACCACGTCGGGGAGGAGATCGGCGTCCTTCAGGAGTTCGCCACCGCGGACCGCCTCCTTCTCGCCCTTCTCGTTGAGGTTGACGTCCACCCAGCCGGTGAACAGGTTCTTCGCGTTCCATTCGCTCTCGCCGTGGCGGAGGAGGATCAGCTTGTACGGTGCGTCGGCCATGGCTATGAGCGTAATCCACCGTCCTGATGCGGTGCGCCCCTGCTCGTTCCTCGGACGCTTGACTGGTTCTGTTAATCGGGTCGCTTCCGGGGGCTCCGGCTTCGTAAGTTCTGAGCATCGCTTACGACACTTACCGGTACTGACCTACGGGGGCTCTGCCATGTCCGTCACCGCGCTCAGACGCGCCGCCCGCGAAACCCTCTCCGGGCTGCCCCGCGAGTTCTGGTGGCTGTGGACCAGCACGCTCGTCAACCGGCTCGGGGGGTTCGTCGCCACCTTCATGGCGCTGTATCTCACCCTCGACCGGGGCTACTCCGCCTCCTACGCCGGTCTCGTCGCCTCGCTGCACGGGCTGGGCGGGGTCGTCTCCTCGCTGGGCGGCGGGGTGATGGCGGACCGGATCGGACGGCGGCCCACCCTGCTTCTCTCCCAGGTCGCCACGGCCGGGTCGGTCGCCGTCCTCGGGTTCGTCACCGATCCCGTCGCCATCGCCGGCGTCGCGTTCGTCGTCGGTGCCGCCTCGAACGCCTCGCGGCCCGCCGTGCAGGCGATGATGGCCGACATCGTGCGGCCCGAGGACCGGGTGCGGGCGTTCTCCCTCAACTACTGGGCGATCAACCTAGGGTTCGCCGTCTCCTCCATGGCCGCCGGGTTCATCGCCGAGGTCAGCTACCGCGCCGGGTTCCTGCTCGAGGCCGGGATGACCTTCGTGTGCGCCGTCGTCATCTTCCTCAAGCTGCCCGAGTCCCGGCCGGAGCGGGAGAGCAAGGCGGTGCGGGAGGAGACGGTCGGGCTCGGCAGTGTGGTGCGCGATCTGCGGTTCATGAGCGTCGTCGGGCTGTCCTTCCTCGTCGCGCTCGTCTTCCAGCAGGGGTCCGTGGGGCTGCCGGTGGCCATGGGGGCTGCCGGGTTCACGCCCTCCGACTACGGCCTCGCCATCGCGGTCAACGGCGTGCTGATCGTCGTCCTGCAGATTCCGGTCACCCGCTTCATCGAGCACCGGGATCCGCGGCGGCTGCTCGTGATCTCCTCCGTCCTCGCCGGGTACGGGTTCGGGCTCACCGCCTTCGCCGGGTCGGTCGGCGTCTTCGCGCTCACCGTCTGCGTGTGGACCCTCGCCGAGATCGTCAACGCGCCCACGCAGACCGGCCTCGTCGTCGCCCTCTCCCCCACCCACGGACGCGGGCGCTACCAGGGCATGTACACCCTGTCCTGGGCCGTCGCCTCACTCGTCGCGCCCGTGATGTCCGGGTTCGTCATCGACCGGTTCGGGGCGGAGTGGCTGTGGGGCATGTGCGCGGTCGTGGGGACGGTCGCCGGGGCCGGGTACGCCGTGCTGATGCGGCGTCTGCCGGCCGAGGAGCCGGTCGCCGACGGCGGTGACAGGGGGGCCGAGGGGCGTACGGCGACGGTTCCGGCCGCTCCCGCTACCGCCACCGCCACCGCCATGGGTTCCGGCACCACCACCGGCACCACCACCGGCTCCGGCTCCGGCACCAGCACCAGCACCAGCACCAGCACCAGCACCAGCACCTGAGTGTCGACCGGCCCGATCCGCGATCCCGTGCCGAGGGACCGCGTCGGCCGGTTGCACACCGCGCTCGCGCACCGGGCGCGGACGTCCTCACCTGCTCGGAAGTCCTCCGTCCGCTGATCGCCCCCGGCTAGCGTCCCGGCATGGACGAGACACAGAACGCAGAGAGAGCCTTCAGCCGGCGTACCCCTCGCGGCAGCCGTCGCGTCGGGCGTCTCACGGCCGCCGTCGCGGGGGCGGCGGCCCTGGTGGCGGTGAGCGTCGGCGCCGCCCTCGCGGCCGGAACGGACGACGGCGACGGCCTTGTGCCGACGGTGAGCGAGACCACCCAGCCCGCCGACACCGGGGGCGGCACCGCGGGCGGCACCGGGGGCGACTCCGGCTCCAGCGGCGACATCACCATCGGCGGCAGCACCGACGGCGGATCCGTCGGACTCAGCGAAGGCACCGACGGCGGTTCCGTCGTGGGCCCCGACGGCGGCACCGATCCCGACGCCAGCGAGACCCCCGACCCGCAACCCAGCACCGGCTCCCCGGTGGATCTGGAGGAACTGAACCGGCGCATCGACGAACTCGACGCCAAGGTCGACCGGCTGCCGACCAAGAAGGAGCTGGCCGACGCCCTGCGCGCGTTCGCCGATCAGCTCGACCAGCCGCAACCCTGAGAAGCGCGCTCCCGGGTCAGTCGGCCGGCCGCTGGGTGAGGTGCGCGAAGGCGTCCAGATTGCGGGTCGGCTCGCCCCGGGAGACCCGCCACGCGTACTCCCTGCGGATCGCGGAGGCGAAACCCAGCTCCAGCAGGGTGTTGAAGGCGCCGTCCGCCGCCTCCAGGACCTGCCCGAGGAGGCGGTCCACCTCGTCCGGCGTCACCGACGACAGGGGCAGCCGGGCCGTGACGTACACGTCACCGAGCCGGTCGACGGCGTAACTCACGCCGTACAGCTTGAGGTTGCGCTCCAGCAGCCAGCGGTGGACGCCCGACTCGTTCTCGTCGGGGTGGCGGATGACGAAGGCGTTGAGGGAGAGGGAGTGGCGGCCGACCAGGAAGGAGACCGTCGTCTTCAGCTTGGCGGTGCCGGGGAGCTGGACGACGTAGGAGCCGGGGCGGGGGCTCTCCCACTCCAGCTCCGCGTCCGCCAGGTAGGCCTCGATGACCTGCGCCGCACTCTTCTCCGCGTCACCCATGAGGGGAGCGTACGGGACGGCGGTGGGCCTGGGTCGCCGCCGTGTAGACGTCGGCGGTGGCTGCCGCCGCCGTGTCCCAGCCGAAGGACTGGGCGTGGGCGGCGGCGGCCGTGCCCATACGGGTGGGCAGCTCCGGGGTGTCGGCGAAACGTTCCAGTACGCGCGCGTACATCACCGGGTCGTGGCCCTGCACCAGGAAGCCCGTCTCGCCGTCGCGCACGGCCACCGGGAGGCCGCCGACCGCCGCCGCGAGCACCGGGGTGCCCGCCGCCTGGGCCTCTATGGCGACCAGGCCGAAGGACTCGCTGTAGGAGGGGACGACGAGGACGGAGGCGGCGCGGAACCAGTCCGCGAGCTGCTCCTGGCCGACGGGCGGGCGGAACCGTACGACGTCCGCGACGCCGAGCCGGGCGGCGAGCTTCTGCAGGCCCTCCGGCCTGGCGAGGCCGCTGCCGCTGGGGCCGCCGACGACCGGCACGACGAGCCGGGTGCGCAGTTCGGGGCGTACGTCGAGGAGGGCGGCGACGGCGCGCAGGAGGACGTCGGGTGCCTTCAGGGGCTGGATGCGGCCCGCGAAGAGGGGGATCAGCGCGTCCTGCGGGAGGCCCAGGCGGGCCCGGGCGGCGGCGCGGCCGTCGGCCGGGGAGAAGCGGTCGAGGTTGACGCCCGGGTGGACGATCGCGACCTTGCCGGGGTCGGCGCTGTAGTGCCGTACGAGTTCGTCGGCCTCCTCCGCCGTGTTGGCGATGAGCCGGTCGGCGGCGTCGACGATCTGGGTCTCGCCGATGACCCGGGCGGCGGGTTCCGGGGTGTCGCCGTCGGCGAGGTTGGCGTTCTTGACCTTGGCCATGGTGTGCATGGCGTGCACGAGGGGGGCGCCCCAGCGCTGGGCGGCGAGCCAGCCGACGTGGCCGGAGAGCCAGTAGTGGGAGTGGACGAGGTCGTAGTAGCCGGGGCGGTGGCCGGCCCAGGCCTGCATCACGCCGTGGGTGAAGGCGCACAGCTGGGCGGGGAGGTCCTCCTTGTTGAGTCCCTCGTAGGGGCCGGCGTCGATGTGGCGGACCAGGACGCCGGGGGCCATCTCCACCTTCGGGGGGAGCGCGGCGGCGGTCGCGCGCGTGAAGATCTCCACCTCGATGTTGATCGCGGCGAGGCGCTGGGCGAGCTCCACGATGTAGACGTTCATGCCGCCGGCGTCGCCGGTGCCGGGCTGGTGGAGCGGCGAGGTGTGCACGGAGAGCATCGCGACTCGGCGGGGGCGGCGGTGGAGCCTGAGCCGCTGGGGTACCGCCGGAGAGCGACGCCCGAGCCGGCTGGCGTGGTGGCTCACGTGGCGTTCCTCCTTGCTGCGGGCATGCCGGACGGAGGGGGCGAAAGCCTCCCAGGGGGCTGGAACGCCGGAGGGAGGCGTTCCCATTCCGGCCGGGGTCGACGGGGAGGGGATTTTTGCCTGAGCGTTACCCGACTCGCTCAACCGTTCGAGCCTTGGGGGCGTCCACCGGGCGGATCCTCGGGGGTCCCGCGTACCGCATACCCTCGTATGCCATGACCCCCCGCGCGACCCTCCCCGTGGGCACCGTCACGCGCGGGACCACCAACCCCAACCGGCTGCGCCGCATGGACCGCTGGATCGCCGCGACGCACGGCGCCGAGCTGCGGCGGGCCGCCGATCCCGTGGCCGTGGACCTCGGATACGGGGCGGCGCCCTGGACGGCCGTCGAACTGCTCGGCCGGCTGCGTTCCGTCGCACCACGCGCGCGTGTCGTGGGCGTCGAGATCGAACCCGCGCGGGTCGCCGCCGCGAAGCCGTACGAGCGGGAGGGGCTGGCCTTCCGGCACGGCGGGTTCGAACTGCCGGTGGCGGGCCGACCGCAGCTGGTGCGCGCCGCCAATGTGCTGCGGCAGTACGACGAGGAGCAGGTCGCCGGGGTCTGGGAGCGGCTGTGCGCGCGGCTCGCGCCGGCCGACGGGGCCTCGGCGGGCGGGCTGCTCGTGGAGGGGACCTGCGACGAGATCGGACGCCGGCACGTCTGGGTGGCGCTCGGGCCCGAGGGGCCGCGCACGGTCACCTTCGCGGCCCGGCTGGGGTCCCTGGAGCGGCCGTCGGACCTGGCGGAGCGGCTGCCCAAGGCGCTGATCCACCGCAATGTGCCGGGCGAGCCGGTGCACGCGTTCCTGCGCGACTTCGACCGCGCCTGGGCCGCCGCGGCGCCCTACGCGTCGTACGGCGCCCGCCAGCGCTGGATCCGCGCCGCGCGCGACCTCACGGCGGACTGGCCGCTGACGGACGGCCCGGTGCGGTGGCGGCAGGGGGAAGTGACGGTGCGGTGGGGGGCGTTGGCGCCGCTTCGCTGACCGTTAACCCTTTCGTCGCCCCCGGGAACGATCCCCGTGCGTCGTTCGTCACATCGGCGGGGCGATCATCATTCCGGGGAGTGCGGAAGGGTGACGGGGGAAGGGCTCCACCTGTCGGCTGGAAGGGCATAGCTGTTCGGTACCTGTCGGTTCCGGGCCTGACTCTGTCACTTTCGGCCGTGACGTGGCACGATCCCCCGAGCACCGTAAGTTACTGACGGGAAATCAGTTTGGGGGACGAGGTATGGGTCCGGGCAAGCGCGGCCTGTTCGCGGTCGCGGTGGCGGTCGTCTGCGCGGTGACCGTACTGGGGGCACCCGGCGCGGCGTTCGCGAGCCCGAGCAGCCCCACGCCGTCCCCGACGGCGACGACCGCGCCCGATCTGACCCTCCCGCCCAGCAAGGACCTGGAAGAGGTCCGCGAGAAGCTGGACACGCTCTACCACGCCGCCGCGGTCGCCACCGACGCGTACAACGCGGCCGAGGAGGCGGCGAAGAAGCAGTCCGCGGAGATCGTCGCCCTCGCCCAGAAGATCGTCGAGGGCCAGGAGCGGCTCGCGAAGCTGAAGGACCGGGCCGGCGCCGCCGCCCGCTCCCAGTACCGCACGGGCGGGCTGCCCGACGAGGCCCAGCTGATGCTGAGCGACGACCCGAGCGAGTTCCTCGACGGGGCCGGCCGGGTGCTCCAGGGGCAGCGCGCGACCAAGGGCCTCATCGCGGAACTGACCCGCATCCAGGAGGACTTGGAGCAGTACTCCGCGGACGCCTCCGCGCAGTGGACCAAGCTGGAGGCCAACCGCAAGGCCAAGGCGACGGCCCAGAAGAAGATCGAGAAGCAGATCACGGCGGCCGAGAAGCTGGAGTCCCAGCTGGAGGAGGCGGATAAGGAGCGCCTCGCCAAGCTCCAGGAGCAGGCGGACCAGAAGGCGCAGACCGCCTGGCTGGACACCGGCATCCTCGACGAGATCGACGGCAAGGCGAGCGCGGCCGGCAAGAAGGCCATCGCCTACGCGACCGCGCAGATAGGGAAGCCGTATGTGTGGGGCGCCGAGGGCCCGGACTCCTTCGACTGCTCCGGACTGACCTCCGAAGCCTGGAAGAGCGCCGGGCAGACGATCCCGCGCACCTCGCAGGAGCAGTGGAAGCAGCTCCGGCGCGTCGCCATCGAGGACATGCGGCCCGGCGACCTCATCATCTACTTCGGCGACGCCAGCCATGTGGCGCTCTACGTCGGCGACGGCGCGATCATCCACGCCCCGCGCCCGGGCCGTACGGTCACCCTCGCCGGGGCCGGCACCATGCCGATCCTCGCGGTGGTGCGACCGGACGCATGAGGCGAAAGGCCCAAATCGGCTTAATCGCCGCCCTCATGACCCCGGACACGTGACGCACGGCACCCGTCCGAGCGCCCCAAACCCCGTACGGACGTGACCTTCGTCATCCATCCCCGTACCGGCCTGCCCAACTGCGGTATGGAACGCGGCATATGACAGTGGCCTGAGATCAAGCAGCGTGCCGCACACCATTCCGTTGCGGCGCCTTCTGCCGCTATGGTCCCCGTCGGTGGGTCGAGGTCCCTCGTCCCCGCCGTGCCCTCGGGGGGAGGGAAGGAACCCGACACATGCCCGCACCCGTACCGCGGCAGAGAGCGATCCCGGCCGTGGAGTGTGGTCAGGCGCAGGCCGTGCCCGCAAGCGGCGGCCCCTCCGGCCCCTCCGGCGACGCGCACCCGCCCCGCCGGGAAGCCGCCCGCACGGACGAGACCGTCCGCGACGCCGCGACGGCCGACAACGACACCGCGCACCCCACGCTCACCCTGCTGCTGATCGAGGACGACCCCACGGCCGCGCCGATCGTGCCCGATCTGCTCGACTCGGACGGCAGGCCGATCCGCGTCCGCACCGCCCGCAACCTCACCGAGGCCGAGCGGCTGCTCACCGACGACGTGCACTGCATCCTGCTCGACCTGGCGCTGCCCGCGCCGGGCCGGGCCGCGAAGGCCGGCGAGACCGACGAGGAACTCGCCGTCCTGCGGCATGTGCTGCGGCTCGCGCCCCGGCACGCCGTGCTCGCGCTCACCGCCTCGGGCGATGCCGAGCGCGGGGCCGAGGCCGTGCGCGTCGGCGCCCAGGACTATCTCTTCCGGGACGAGCTGGACGGGCGGCTGCTGAGCCGCGCGATCCGCTACGCCGTTGAGAGGAAACGTTCCGACACGGCTGAGCGGAGGCTCGCCGAGGGCAAGCTGCGCGCCCAGGAGAACGCCCGGCTGGAGCGCGGGCTGCTGCCCACGCCCCTCCTCGAGGGCTCCCCGCTGCGCTTCGCCGCCCGCTACCGCCCCGGCCGCTCGCGCGCGCTGCTCGGCGGTGACTTCTACGACACCGTCCGCACCCCCGACGGCACGGTCCACGCGATGATCGGCGACGTCTGCGGGCACGGCCCGGACGAGGCGGCGCTCGGCGTGGAGCTGCGCATCGCCTGGCGGGCGCTGACCCTGGCGGGGCTGTGCGGCGACGAACTGCTGGGCACGTTGCAGCAGGTGCTGGAGCACGAGCGGGACGACCACGAGATCTTCGCGACGCTGTGCACGGTGGACATCGCGCCGGACGGCCGGCGGGCCGGGCTGTGCCTGGCCGGGCACCCGGCGCCGCTGATCGCCGGTCCCGGACGGCCGGCGCGGCTGCTCCCGCAGGAGAACAACGGGCCCGCGCTCGGGCTGCTGCCGGGCGCCCGCTGGCCCCGGATGCAGGTGGAACTGGGGGCGGAGTGGAGCCTGATGCTCTACACCGACGGGCTGATCGAGGGGCGGGTCGGCGCGGGGCGCAAGGAGCGGCTCGGGCAGGACGGGATGGTGGAGATGATCCGGCGGCAGTTCTCCGAGGGGTTGAGCGGGGAGGAGTTGCTGCGGGCCGCGGTGAGTGAGGTGCGGGAGTTGAATGGGGGGGAGCTGACGGACGACGTGGCGGTTGTTCTGTTGGACCGGGTGCCGTAGGGCTTCGCCGGGGCCCCGTTGTCGGGTGCGGGTGCGCGGTGGCTGGTCGCGCCCACGCGGCGGAGCCGCATATCAGTACAGCCCCGCGCCCCTAGGGGGTTGCTGTTACCGTCCGCCGTTATAAGGGCCGTACGGGCCGTCGCTGCTGGAGCCGCCGCCTCGGTGGCTGCGGCCGCCGCCGGGGAGGGCGCGGAGGGCCGGGCGGACGTCGACCATGTAGACGATCGTCGCGACCAGGCCGATGACCGGCAGGAACGCCAGGATCGGGAAGATCAGGTTCACCACGAAGGCGATCCCGAGGATGATCATCCAGAAGGGCTTGGTCTGCTTGCCGGCGGCTCGGTAGCCGTCCTCACGGCGGATGGCCGCGTCGATCAGAGCGAAGCCGCTGAACACGATCAGGGCCAGGCTCAGCAGCGACATGAACCCTGCGAACCCCTGCATCAGCACTACGTCCACCACCCGACTCGGCACGATCCGGTTCGTCCTTACGCGGTCACCGTACCCGCAACCGCGCTCTCGTTACCCGTACAACGGGCCGGGCACCGTTTCCGTGCCCGGCCCGTGACCGTATGTCCGTGTCGGCGTCGCTGCCGGCGTCGTGTCTCACTTGGTGGGAGGCGTCGTCTTCTTCGCGGTGGTGGTCCTGCGGGCGGCCGGGGCCTTCTTGGCGGCCGGCTTCTTCGCGGGCGCCGGGGCGGGCTCGGCCTTGACCGCGGCGACCGGGGCGGACTTCGACTCGGCCTTCGGCTCGGCCTTGGGCTCGGTGGCGGCAGTGGCGGGCTCGTCCTTGCCCTCGACCACGATCGCCAGCTCCTCGATCTCCTCCGCGGCCTCGCCGCGCCAGGTCTTCACGGCCTGCTCGCCGTGCTCGGCGACCTTCTCGTAGGTCTCACGGGCCTTGACGGCGTACTCGGCGGCGACGCCGACGCTGCGCAGCGCGAGGTCCTGGGCGGACTCACCGAGCTTCTTCAGGTCGGCGTCGAGCGTGGTGCCGAGCTTCTTGATGTCGCCGTCGATGGTGGAGATGAACTCGTTGACCCTCGTCTGGAAGGTCTCCTGCGCCTCCTTGGCCTTGACGCCGGCCTCCTTGGCACGGGCGGCGGCCTTCTCCTGCACGGCCTTGGGGTCGGTGTTGCGCACGGCGTCGATCCGGGCCGGGGCCTCGGCGCGCAGCTGCTCCACCAGGGCCGGCACCTTCTTCGCCTGCTGGAGGGCCAGGTCGGCGGTGCCCGCGGCGAAGTAGAGCGGGGTCGGGTCGCTGAAGGTCTTGCGCAGGTCGTCGGTGATGGCCATGGTTGTAGGTCCTCCCGGATTCACGTTCGTCGTCGTTCGTCGTTCGTCGTTCGCCGTCTTCGGCTGAGGGTCGTACGAGTCCGCAGTCGGCGGCCGGTCCCCTGGTCCGGTCAACTGGCCGTCTGCTGCGGGTCGGCGTCGCCCTCGTCCCCGGGCCGGCTCTCCTGACCGCTCTCGAATCCGTTCTCCTTGCGGAAGGACTCGTAGATCTGCAGCAGTGCCTGCTTCTGGGCCTCCGTCAGCGTGGGATCGGCGAGGATGACCGCACGGGTCTCGACCTCGTCCCGGTCCCGCTCCGCGTCGAGGATGCCGGCGCGCACGTACAGCGTCTCGGCGGAGATCCGCAGGGCCTTGGCGACCTGCTGCAGCACCTCCGCGCTCGGCTTGCGCAGCCCGCGCTCGATCTGGCTCAGATAGGGATTGGACACGCCGGCGGCGTCGGCGAGCTGCCGGAGCGAGAGCTTGGCGTTGCGCCGCTGCTCGCGCAGGTAGTCACCGAGATTGCCGACGTTGAGCGATGCCATGCCTCCACTGTGCATCACCTCCGCTAACTATTGCAAGCACCTGCTTGCAATAGTGTGTCGCGCCACCCGGAGCCCACCGAAAGATCCATCGTTACCGTCTCGTGACAGTTTGAGCTCGGTGCCATCACTTGAAATGACCAGCTTGTGCTGCCATGCATTCGGTACGAGAGAGGGAATCCGCACCGCCCACCGGCGCCCGCCACCGGTCTTCCCACCGCCGGGTACGTCCGCGCCGCCGCGGCCGGACCTACCTGGTCGCCGGGCTGGTGACGATCGGCCTGCTGGGCTCCGCGGCGTTCTTCCTGGACGGCGGACGAGGCGACACGACGAGCGCCGCGCCGCGCCCGCGCGACACCGTGCGCACCAGCCCGACGCCCACCCCCACACCGACACGGACACCGACACGCACTCCACCCCCGAGCCCGACGCCGCCCCCCACGCCGAGCAGCCCGACCCCGACCTCCACCAGGATCGACGTTCCCGCGACGGGCCCCGGCACGTTCGTCACCGCGCGGGCCGGTGGCGCCAAGGTCGGTCGGGGGACCCGTCTGCTCCGCTATGTGGTGCAGGTCGAGACCGGGCTCGACATCTCGCCGGCCCAGGCGGCGAACGAGATAGCCGACATCCTCGCCGCTCCCCGGGGCTGGACCCGGAACGGGGTTTCCTCGTTCCAGCTGGTGAGCGCGGGGCAGCCGTATGACCTCATGGTGAAGATCGCGACACCGGGGACGGCCGACGCCCTGTGCTGGGCGGGCATCCACCAGGACACGCGGGGCGAGTACAACTGCGAGATCCCCGACGGGGTGGTGGTGAACCTCAAGCGCTGGGTGGAGGGCTCGCCCACGTTCGACGGTCCGATCCACGAGTACCGGGCGCTGATCGTGAACCACGAGATGGGTCACTTCCTGGACTACACGCACCAGACCTGTGCGGGTCCCGGGCAGCTCGCTCCCGTGATGATGCAGCAGATCAAGGGCCTGCACGGATGCGTCGCCAATGCCTGGCCGTACGACAAGAACGGTGACCTCGTCACCGGGCCGCCCGCGTAGCAGGCGCGCAGTTACAGCTTGGTCATGATCCGCGCCCATGGTCATCAACTACGGACACCACAGTGGCGCTCGGTCCCCACGATTCCTCTCGATCGGATGGATACATGTCTGGATCCCGCACTGTTCGGAAACTGGCCGTGGCCGTGAGCCTGTTGCCGCTGCTGGCGGCTTGCGGCGGCGGCGAGTCGACCTCGTCCTCCTCCGCGGGCGACGGGAGCGCCGCCACGACCGGCGGGAAGACCTCTGCCGGGTCGTCGGGGCAACTCGACATTCCCGCGGACGCCAGCGCCGACCTCAAGAAGCAGTACCTCGTGGAGAACGCGATCGCGGCCTGCATGAAGAAGCAGGGATTCACCTATACCCCCGAAGCCCCCGAGGACTTCAGGACCGGCTGGGCCACCGACGGGGCGGACTACGGACTCACCAAGAAGTTCCGGCAGAAGTACGGCTTCGGCTACACCGCGGTCGCGGTCTACCCCGACGATCCCCAGGTGTCGCGCAAGGCGGCGAACGAGCCCTCGGCCAACGCGAAGTACATGGCCACGCTCACTCCCGCGCAGAAGACCGCCTACGAGAAGGCGCTGGGCGGACCCCCGGACCCGAAGGTCGGCCAGAAGGACTGGACCGGGTGCATGGGAACGGCCGACAAGGAGGTCTACGGCGGCGAGTCGGTCGCAGACCGCAGCGCCGCGTCCGCCTCCGAGAACCAGGCGAACGCGCAGGCGCTCAACGGCGACCAGGAGCTGGTCGGCCTGGCGCAGTCGTACGCCTCGTGCCTGAGGAAGGACGGCATCACCGTCACGACCACCCAGCCGACCAGCATCGGGGAGATGGTGAAGCTCCAGGCGTCCGCCTCCGCTCCCGCCGGTGCCGGTGGCGCCGTATCGGTGGAGGCCGGCGCGAACGGGGAGAAGCCGGAGGGCGGGCCTTCCACGGAAACCATGAGCAAGGCCGAGGCGCTGCCGCTGCTCACCAAGGAAATCGAGCTGGCGATGAAGGACCTGGCGTGCGGCAAGGACTTCCGGGCCGCCTACTTCCCGAAGTTCTTCAAGGCCCCGGGGTCCACCGGTGCCGGATGATCCGGCGCCCGAACCGACCGGGCAGCGCCCTCTCTCGCGATCGAAGGAAGAGCATGCAGCGTCAAAAGGGTGAGAGCAGCCGCCCCAGACAGCTGGGGATCATCGTCACCGCGGTGGCGCTGGTGGGAGCGGGCGGGTGGTTCGCCGGATCGCAGATGCAGTCGCCGGCGGACGCGGCCGCCGCCCGCAAGCCCCCGAAGGCCGGACCGGTCACCGTCGCGGTCGAGCGGCGGTCGCTGACCGCGAGCGTGGTGGCCCAGGGCTCGGTGGAGTTCGACTCACCGCAGAGTCTCGCCCTCGCCGGGGCCGTGGGCACCCCGGACTCCGGGTCCACCGACCCCGTCGCCCAGCGCGTCACCAAGGCACCGGTCGCCGGGTCGGAGGTCAAGGAGGGCGACGTACTGATGCAGCTGAGCGGCCGACCGGTGCTGGTGCTGCGCGGATCCGTCCCGATGTACCGCACCCTGGGTCCCGGCACGTCCGGAGACGATGTCAAGCAGCTCCAGCGGGCGCTGACCCGGCTCGGCTTCACCTCCGGCGCGGCCACCGGGCAGTACGGGCAGGGGGTCGCCACGGCGGTGAGCCGCTGGTACAAGAGCAAGGGTTTCCAGGCGCAGGAGCCCAGCATCGCGGACAAGCAGCAGCTCGGAACGCTCGAAGCGGCTGTGACCGCCGCGCAGCAGGGCCTCCTCTCGGCCCAGAACCCGAGCGGCGGCACGGGCAGCAGCGGCACGAAGACCAGCGGTACGGAGAGCAGCGGTACGGGCACCAGCAGCCCGGACACCAGCGGCACGGGCACCGGCACCGGGACCGGCTCGGGCTCGGGCACCAGTGGCCAGGCGGAGAAACTCCAGCTCAAGGCGGCACAGCAGCAGTTGAACGCGGCCAACACCGCGCTCTCCGCCTTCAAAACCGGCTACGGAACCAAGATCCCCGCGGGTGAGGTGGTCTTCCTGCCGGATCTGCCGGCCCGGTTGGACAAGGTGTCGGTGAAGGTCGGTGACACCCCGACCGGACCGATCGGCACGGTGACCAGCTCCAAGGTCGTGGTGCAGGCCGTGGTGCAGGGCAGCGACGCCAAGTTGCTCCACAAGGGCATGACGGCGGAGGTGGAGACCACCGACGGCAAGAAGGTGGCGGGGGAACTGGTGGCACTCGGTGACGATGTGCCGAAGACGGGTTCGGCGGACGGCACGACCGCGCAGGGGGCGTCGGCCGGCGGGAGTGATGACGCGTCGGCTCCCGTGCCGGTGCAGATCTCCATCCCCGCAGGGAAGTTGACCAAGAACGCGGGCGGTTCCGCGAAGGTGACCATCAAGGTGGGATCGTCGGCCGGCAAGGCGTTGACGGTACCCATCGCCGCACTCCACACGGCGGCCGACGGGCAGGCCACGGTGAAGGTCCAGCGCGACGGCACCGTGGTGGACGTCTCCGTCAAGGCGGGACTCTCCGCGGAGGGGCAGGTGGAGGTCACACCGTCCGGTGACGCCCTGAAGGCGGGTGACCAAGTGGTGATCGGACAATGACCCGTGACGATCGGGCGACGACCGGCCTGCCGACGTCCCCCGTGCCCGGCCCGGACACGGTCATCCAACTGGTCTCCGTCGACCGGACCTTCGACTCCGAACCGCCGGTGCATGCCCTTCGGGACGTGAATCTGGCCGTCCGGCGCGGCGAGCACCTGTCGGTCGTCGGCCCGTCCGGTTCCGGCAAGTCGACGCTCCTCAACACCCTGGGGCTGCTGGACCGCCCCACCTCGGGCTCCTACTGGCTCGACGGGGTGGAGACCAACACGCTCGACGACCTGGAACGCACGGCGCTGCGCGGCAGCCGGATCGGGTTCGTCTTCCAGTCCTTCCATCTGCTGCCCTACCGGACGGTGGACGAGAACGTCATGCTGGCCGAGGCGTACCGTAGGCCGCGCCCCGGCCGCGGCCGGGCCGGCCGGCGCACCAGGGCCGAGGAGGCGCTGGAACGGGTGGGCCTGGCGCACCGGTTCGGCTTCCGTCCGGACCGGCTCTCCGGTGGTGAGAGACAGCGGGTGGCCATCGCCCGGGCGCTGATGAGCGAACCTGCCCTGCTGCTCTGCGACGAGCCCACCGGCAACCTCGACAGCGAGAACACCGAGTCGGTTCTGGACCTCTTCGACCAGTTGTCCGCGCAGGGCATGACCCTGGTCGTGATCACCCATGAGGAGGCGGTCAGCAGGCGTGCCGACCGGCGGGTGAGGATCAGCGACGGACGGCTCACCGAGGAGGGCCGATGAGGGCTGTGGAAGCGGCGGAGCTGACAGAACCGGCAGAACCGGCAGAAGAGGCAGAAGAGGGAAGGCTGTCGGCCGGGGGAACCGAGCGTCCCTGGATGGATTTCCGGGACCTGTGGACCGAGGCGCTGGCGGGGGTGCTCGCCCGTCCGATGCGCTCCGCCCTGACCACGCTGGGCACGGTTCTGGGCATCACCACCCTGGTCATCACCATCGGGGTCTCGGCCACGGCGGGCAATCAGATCGTCGGCCGGTTCGACGCCCTCACCGCCACCTCGGTCACGGTGGTGGTGCCCCCGTCGGCCGACTCGGTCCCGCTCGTCGACTGGTCGGGGGTCGACGCGGTCCGGCGGCTGGCCGGGGTCGATTCGGCGGCGGCGCTCGCCGCCTCCACCGACACCGCGAGCGTCCAGGTCCGTGCGAACGACGTGGTGGCCCCCGGAGACGTCAGCGGCCAGACCGTGGCCGTTTTCGCCGCGTCCCCCACGCTGCCCGCCGCGGTGCGCGGCCGGATGACCGTCGGGCGTTTCTTCGACGTCGGCAACATCGCCCGGCACGACCGGGTGGCGGTGCTCGGCGACCAGGCCGCACGGCTCCTCGGCATCAGCTCGGTACAGGGCTCCCCCGCGGTCTTCCTGAAGGGCCAGTCCTACACCGTGATCGGGATTCTCGGCGAGGCCGAGCGGGAGCAGCAGCTCTCCACCGCGGTGATCCTGCCGCCCACGACGGCCGAGGACCAGCTCGGTCTGGGCGAGGTGACCCGGGTGCTGATCAACACCGCGCTCGGTGCGGCGAAGCAGGTGGCCCACCAGGCGCCGATCGCGCTGGCTCCCGGTGCCGAGAGCGCCCTCGCCGTCACGGCACCGTCCGACCCGGTCAAGGCACGCACGGGAGTGCAGGGTGACGTCAACGGCCTGTTCCTGGTCCTCGGACTGGTCTCGCTGGTGGTCGGAGCCATCGGTATCGCCAACGTGACGCTGGTGACGGTCATGGAACGGATCGGGGAGATAGGACTGCGCCGCGCCCTCGGCGCCTCCCGGCGGCAGATCGCCGGCCAGTTCCTGGTGGAGTCGACGACCATCGGACTGCTCGGCGGCGTCATCGGCGCCGCCCTGGGCATGGTCGTCGTGGTGGCCGTGTCGGCCGTCAGGGACTGGACTCCGGTCCTGGACGTCCGTCTCGCCTTCGGAGCCCCGGTCGTCGGAGCGCTGGTCGGACTCCTGGCGGGTCTCTACCCGTCGCTGCGGGCCTCCCGTATGGAGCCCGTCGACGCCCTGCGCTCCTAGGGCCTGTCATGCTCAGCCCCAGACGTTCCGCCCCGGCCGTGAGGGCGGAACGCCCGGAAGGAGCACGCCCAGGTGACCCCGTCGAAGTCCCCTTCCCCGCCCTCCTCCGTGGGGTTGGTCCTGTCCAGCGGGGCGGCTCTCGGGGCCGCGCACGTGGGGGTGCTGCGGGCCGTGGAGGAGGCGGGGATCGAGGTGACGGCGGTGGCCGGGGCGAGCGCGGGGGCGCTGATCGGCGGGGCCTGGGCGGCCGGGGTGGACAGCGAGCGCCTCACCCGGCGGCTGCTGCGCGCCCAGTGGGCGGACTTCGGGACCGCCGCGATCAGCCCGCGGCTGGGGCTGCTGGACACCTCGCCGCTGGCCCGGAACATCGAGGACATGGTCGGCGACCTGCGGATAGAGAACCTGCCGATCCGGTTCGGCGCGGTGGTCACCGAACTCGGCTCCACCACTCCCCGGCTGGTGACCTCGGGCTCCTTCACGGCCGCGCTGTGCGCGAGCAGCGCGGTCCCCGGGCTGTTCCCTCCGGTCCGGCTGGAGGACGGCGGGGCGCTGTGCGTGGACGGGGCCGTGGTCTCTCCGCTGCCGGTGTGGGCCGCGCACCGGCTCGGCGCCGGCCGGGTCATCGCCGTCGGCTTCGGCCGCGGCGCCACCCGCTGGCGCCGCTGGTTCGAGTCCCGCCCGGCCCACCCCGCCCAGGGCCGGCTCCCCGACCTCTCCATCACCATCGACACCACCGGCCACTCCTCCTGGTCCCCCGCGGGGGTCCCGGCCCTCATAGAGAGGGGGTACGAGGCGACACGGGAGGCACTGGGGGCATGGCCCGCGGAACCGACGGACTGACTCCTACGGCACTCCTACGGCACTCCCCCGGCCCACGCCGCCACGGCCGCGAGGTCCCCGTCCCGGAGCCCGTACCGGTGGTCGATGCGACGCAGCAGCGCCGGGCCCGGATGATGACCACCCACCCAGGCCCGATCGACCTCGGTGATCTCGTCATCGAGCCAGACGAAGGGCCGCCCCGCGGCCCACGCCACCAACGGCCGCGTCTTCCAGTGCAGACCGGCGGCGGAGGGCGCATCCTCGTCCTCCGGCCACTCGACCACGGACAGCGCAGGCAGTCCCAGCCAGGGCGAGAGCAGTGCGTTGGCGTCGTCCGACCAGGTAGTCGCCCACACCGGCGTGCAGCCGAGCGCGAGCAGTCGGGGCCCCAGGGCCGGGTCCAGACGCGGCAGCAGAGGGTGGGACGAGGGGCCGTACTCCCGATGGGGATCGGGCCCCCCGAAGGGGATCAGCGTCCCGTCGACGTCGAGGAAGAGCAGCATCACCCCAGGATGCGCCCTGTCAGTCCCAGGGCAACTCCCGTGTGTGGACCACGTCCAGGCGGGACACCGCGCGGGTCAGGACGACGTACAGCCGGTTGAGGCCGCGGTGCTCGGCCTCGGCGATCGCGGTCGGTTCGACGGCGACGACATGGTCGTATTCGAGGCCCTTGACGAGGGTGGCGCCGATGACCGTCACCCGGCCGGTCGCCGGGGCGAGGCCGGCGGTGGTGAGTGCCTCCCGGACGCGGGCCGTGTCGGCGTCGGGGGTGATCACGCCCACCGACCCCTCGTGGGTGAGGGCGTCGTGTACGGCGGCGACGATCTCGGAGGTGAGGTCGCCGGCGGGGGCGCGGCGGACGCGCAGTGCGCCGTCGTGGCGCAGGGAACGGGCCGGGGGTACGTCCGTGTCGAGCCGGGCGAGGAGGCGGCCCGCGAGGGCGAGGACCGCGCCGGGGACGCGGAAGCCGGTGGTGAGGGGGACGGTCGTCGCGTCGGGTTTGCCCAGGTGGGTGAGCTGGACCCGCCAGGAGCGGGCCGCCCACGGGGTGGTGCCCTGGGCGAGGTCGCCGAGGACGGTGAGGGAGCCGAAGGGGACCCGGCGGGCGATGGCCCGGCATTCCATCGGGGAGAGGTCCTGGGCCTCGTCGACGACGACATGGCCGTAGCCCTGGGGGTGTTCGAGGAGTCCGGCGATCTCGTCGAGGAGGACGAGGTCGGCGGCCGACCAGCGCGCGGACTTCGGTGAGCGCGGCGGCCGGGTCCACAGCAGTGCCTCCTGCTCCGCCCGGTCCAGCAGCCCGTCGGCCGCCGCGGTCAGCGCCTCCCGGTCGCCCAGCAGCCCGGCCAGCACCTCGGTCGGCCGCAGTCTGGGCCACAGCGCTTCCACGCAGGCGCTCACCGCCCGCGCCCGTTCGATCCGCCGCAGCCAGGCGGCCGGGGGCGGCCCGCCGCGGCGTTCCGCCTGTGTCAGGATCCGGCGCACGATCCGGCTGCGGACCCGTTCGCGTCCGACCTCGTACGGCGGCTCCTCGGCGAGCACCGCGCTCACGATCTCGACGAGTTGCCGCCCCGCGATCCGCCAGCGGTAGGACCCGTCCGGTACGGCCAGGTCCTCTGCGTGCGCGGCCGTCACCCGCCCGTACACGGCCCGGCGCAGCACCTCGGCCATCCGGGGGTCGTGCTTGAGGGCGGCGGCCCGGTCGGTGTCGGTCCCGGTGACCGGGTGCCGGGCGATCTCGTCCTCGAGGGTGGACTGCCGTACGCCGGTCTCGCCGAGGGAGGGCAGCACCTCGGCGATGTAGGAGAGGAAGGTGCGGTTGGGGCCGAGGATCAGCAGACCGCCGCGCTTGATGCGCTGCGGGTGGGTGTAGAGGAGGTAGGCGGCCCGGTGCAGGCCGACGGCGGTCTTGCCGGTGCCGGGGGCGCCCTGCACACAGACCGAGTCGGCGAGTCCTCCTCGTACGAGGTCGTCCTGTTCGGGCTGGATGGTGGCGGCGATGTCCCGCATGGGTCCGACGCGGGGGCGTTCGAGCTCGCGCAGCAGCAGCCCGCCGGGGCCGGCGGCCGTCGGCTCGCCGCCTCTCAGGTGCTCGTCCTCCAGTCCGGTCAGATCGGCGGAGTCGCCGCGGCTGCCGGGCGCCCAGCCGAACCGCCGCCGTACGGTCACGCCCTGCGGATCGCGGGCACTGGCCTGGTAGAAGGCGCGGGAGACGGGGGCGCGCCAGTCGACGACGAGGGGCGGGGCGGCGGGGTGCTCGCTGATCCGCAGCCGGCCGATGTGGTGCCCGCCGCCCTGTACGAGGTCCAGGCGGCCGAAGAACAGCGGGCCGTCGGGGAGCTCGTGCAGGGCCTTGGCGCGGCTGCGGAGGCCGTGGCCGAGGACTTCGGCGTCGGCGCCGGACGCGGAGACGTCCTCGCCGATGACGACCTGGAGGTCGGCGCCGTCGACCATGGCGGCGAGGGCGGCCCGGCAGGTGTCGTGGTGGGCGCGTTCATGACGGAGGGCGGTGTCGAGGTCGTGGTCGGGGCCCTTTGCGGCGGTCTCGGCAGACGTCATACGCCGAGGATAGCGAATAACGTAACCGAGTTAAATATTTTACCGAGTAATGTTCGACTGGGTGAGATACGGAAGCCCCGCCTCCAGCGTCGCGAAGGCCCGCTCCGCCGCCCCGACCGCGTCCTGACGTACGTCCTCCACCGCCTCCCCCGCCGAGATCCGCCGCCAGTTCTCCTCGGCGAGGATCCGCCGTACGGCGATGATCTGGCCAGCGGCCAGCCGGGCCTCCAGGCCACCGCCGAGGACCTCGGCGAGGGCGGCCTCGGAACGCTCCAGGTGGGCGTGGAGCCGGGCGACGAGGGACGGGGTGCCGTAGAGGAGGTCGTAGAAGGCGCGGACGGCGGGGTGGTCGTTGAGCCCGGTGATGGGGTCGTGGGCGGCGATCCCCTCCAGGAAGTGGCGGCGCAGGGCGGGCAGCGGCGCGACCCCCTCGGCCCGCCCGCCCTCCACCACCCGCGCGGCCTCCCGCTCGTGGTCGGCGATCCGGTACAGGACCAGATCCTCCTTGGCCGGGAAGTACCGGAAGAGGGTCGGCTTGGAGATCCCGGCCGCCGCGGCGACCTCGGCCACGGACACCGCGTCGAAGCCCCGCTCCAGGAACATCCGCACGGCGATGTCCGACACGGCCTGATACATGCGCTGCTTCTTCCGCTCACGCAGCCCGGGGTCGCTCATGGGGGGAGCCTACGGCGGGTTCAGGACGCGGGACCTCGCCAGGGCGGGGACGCGGCCAGACTCCAGAGGTTGTCGAGATGCCGGTTCCAGGTGGCGATGAGCGCCTTGTCCTCGGCGCCCTCCAGGGACCACACGTTGAGGTCCGTGCGGTAGCCCTTGGGGTCGTAGTACTCGGGGGCCGCGCCACGCAGCACCGTACGCGCCGTGACGTCGTAGAGGCCGTGGAGGACGAGCTCGCGATTGAAGATGCAGATCTTGTCCCGGGGGATGCCGGGGTAGACGCGGTATTCGCAGTGGGCGGAGACCCGGCCGACGGCGGTGAGCCGCTCCGCGAGCGTCGAGAGCGTCTCGTCGTATTCCTGGCACTTGCCTTCGAGTCGCTTGCGGAAGTCCGGGTCGTCCAGCGGGGCACCGGTGTCGCCGACCCGTGAGGGGACGGTCATCGGCTGCCCGAAGTCGGGGATCAGCACCTGGATGGTGACGTGCCGCGTGGGGCCGGGGTCCTCGATGAGACCTTCGAGGCGGTGGTACAGCTCGTTGTAGAGGGTCTCGCCGGTGTAGCCGAGGAATCGTATGTCCACGGTCCGCGCCCGGAAGGCCTCGCTGACGAAGGCGCCCAGCTCCCGTGACTTCACCTGGCCGCGCGTGGGCAGGCGACGCAGCGTCGTGGACAGGTCCTTCACCGCGTCGTAGAGCACGTAGCCGACCAGGCTGAGCAGGGCGCCGCCCAGATAGGCCTTGCCCTCCATGGCGTCGCCGACGGGTTTGACGAACTGCGCGGTCAGTCCGGTGACGAAGATCCCGATCAGCAGGACTCTGGTGACCAGTGGCTCGAAGCGGTCCTGATAGCGCCGGAGCAGCTGCCCCACGCCTTCCTCACCCGTCGTTCGGCTCCCCCGCGCGGACATGGCCGTCCCCCTCGCGCCGCACGCCCCCATGGGGCGTCATATGTCCTTGGACAGAACGGAGTTCAGTGGGAGCCATGGTCTCCCTAGGCCAGAGCTCGGGCAAGATAGGGGTTCGCCGTGGCCGGAAGGGGAAGGCCGAGGGAGGCGGTGGCGGCGGCAAGGGTTCCCGCGTAGGAGTCCACCGCACGTCGGACGTTGGGCGCGTCCAGGCTCGCCCCGGTCACGAGGCGGTCCAGGTCGATGTAGGCGGAGCGGACGATCTCGATCCAGCGGTAGACCAGCCAGTCCTGGCGCCAGTTCTGGGTGTGCCGTGGGGCCAGGCGCTGTTCCCATCTGACGAACATGCGTTCCCTGATCTCCGGCCGGGTCGGGGTCAGATGGATGTGCCGGACCAGGTCGTAGAGAGGGTCGCCGACCAGGGCCATCTCCCAGTCGATGATGGTCAGGGCCAGCGAGTCCTTGCGGCGCACCAGGTTCCACGGGTTGAGGTCGCCGTGCAGCAGGGCGGGGGCCCGGCGGCTGAGCGTGTGCCGGGACAGGATCTGCCGAAGTCTCCAGTCGTCGGGCAGCCCGAGCGTGCGGGCCAATTGCAGGGACTCCTTGGGAAGATTCCGGACCAGTTCGACGAGCTGCGCCTTCAGCCACTCGTAGAAATCGACATCCCCGGCGTCCGGAGCGACCCGAGTGTGGTCCACGCGGGTCAGCTCGCACAATTGGTCGACGAGCGCGTCCGCCTCGTGCGGAAGGAGACCGTTCACGGGATGCTCGGGCGGCTGGTCGATACGCGTGCCGACATAGGTGTGCACCGCGAACGCGTCGTCGGGATAACTCATTCCCAGCGCGAGTACCCGGGGCGCCGCCACCCGGACGTTCGACGCCTGGATCGCCCGCAGTACGGCGTGCTCACTCAGGTAGCTCGGCTCTCGCCGGGAGACATTCGCCAGCTTGCGCCGCACCACGACGGGGGTGGGATTCCCACGGACCCAGACGACCGAATTGAGATGTGCGGTGCCTTTGAACACCCGGTTCGCCGGCGCGGCTCCCTCCGCGAGAAGAGCGTCCCGGACGGCCGCAGGGGGAAATCCGGGGTGCACGGGAAATCGCGGATCGGGATTCCAGTCGCAGGCCTTGGCGATCCAGTCCCGGCCGCTGACATCGCCACGTGACGCCAGCCATCGGAACAGGGCCCGCTCGATCTCGTCCGTCGTCGGCACGTTCCTGAGCCGCAACGGCTCCTCGGCCGTCCGCAGCGCCCGGTGGACCTCCACCGTCGCTTCGTCCAGCCGCTTCTGTGTGAACGACTCCTGCAACGACCGCGCCGCCCGCATGACGTCCGGATAAACCGACTGCGCCCGCTCGAAGTCCAGGTAGTGGCGCAGGTCCCGGGTCATCCCGTTGACCGCGCTCGGCCGGTATTCCCGCATCGCCTCGGCCCAGGCGTCGATCGCCTCGGACCACTGGTGATTCGGGTACTGCATGCGAACCAGGTGCGTGGCCAGATCGTGCAGCGGATCGCCGTAGGTCGCGAGTTCCCAGTCCACACAGATGAGGGGCGGATCACCGTCGTACGTCACGATCAGGTTGTCCCGGTGCAGATCCGCGTGCAGGAGGCTGTACGGCCTGCGGGACATCGCGGGAACCCGCTCGGCCAGTCCGAGCAGGGCATCGTCGGAGATGCCCAGGGCCTTGAAGAGTCCGCCGAACTCCCGCCAGTTGGGCTGGCGGATCTGCTCGTCGGCGAGGTGGGCCAGGGTCTTCAGGAAGGCCTGGCTGTCGCGGTTCGCGGGCCAGAACGAGGGCAGGGAGGGCAGCGCCGCCCGGCGCACCTGCGTCATCTGGGCCAGCAGACGGGCCAGCGCCTTCAACAGCAGGGTGTCGACCGGCTTGCCGTTTCCGCAGATGGTGGAGAGCGGTACCCCCTCCACATAGCTGTGGATGGCGTACCCGCGCCCGGGGACCAGGCACTCGGGTGCGTGCGGCAGGGCACTCCGGACGGCGCGGAGGATCGCCGCCTCGTCCCGCCAGGTCCGGATCACCACGGGCAGGGCGTCCTTCCGCCGGATGCGCACCGTGACGGACGTGCCGGCTTCGCGGCCGATCCGGTGAGCGACGTCCGCTGCCACCGGCAGCACGTAGTTGCGATTGTGGTGACCGCTGGAGACCTGCTCCGATTCCGCGGCCTTGACGAATGCCCTAAGAGCGACGGCGTCGGGCTCCTCGTCAGCGGCTCGTTCCCCAGGGTGCCGAGGGGGAACAAGGGGGTCGACCACTGGCCGCTCCGGATACTTGCGCAGGGATAGGTAGGGCAAACGGTAAATGCGCCGCAGGCCGAAGTGATGATCGAGTGAGCACAACGGGTGGTGCGCCACTCATCCGCTTCAGGCTGTTCGAGACTGGCTTGTTCGCCATCTCATACGTATGGACGGGAGCGATTGCTCGCGCGATTGGGAGATGCTAGCGCACGCTCCTGGCCTATTCGGCGAGAAGATTCCAGACCGAGTCGAACCACGACTGCCAGGTGTCGACGAAGACCGTGCCCGGCGCATTCGGGTCGGAGTCCTTCACGTGGTGGGTGAGCGTCGCACCGAGTCCCAGCACGTCAAGGGCGGTGACTTCCTCCCCCGAGTCCAGTTCGATCTGCCGCTGGATCACCTCGTACGGACCGTGCAACGCCTCGGTGCCGTTGAAGAGGTAGAGCTTGAAGGTCGGGGTCAGGGCGGCGTGGCGGATCTGGACGTCGACGGAGGGCACGAGTTTCTCCGTCCTCAGGTCCTTGAGCACGCCCCGCAGCGAGGCCGTGTGACGGTGGGTGATGTCGTACAGACGGCTTTTCAGCCGGTCGTCGCCCTTGTCGTCCTTGACCCTCGGATAGGGAAGGTTCAGCTCCTCGGAGGGAAGGATCATCCGCAGGCCGATGTGCTGGGGGGCTATGGAGCCGCCGTGGATCCGCTCGGCCTGGAGCCGGATGTGCGCGTCCAGCGACTCCGACGTCAGCGTGTAGACGTCCAGGGTCACCTCGGGCTGCTCGAAGGCCTCGCTGAGCAGCGGACCCAGCCTGGCCCCGTGGCTCTGCCGGGTGGCCCTCGGCGTGGAGGACTGGATCCGCTGTGTCTTGACCACCCGCGAGCCGCTGCCCTGCCGGGACTCGATCCAGCCCTCGTTGGCCAGTTCCCGCAGCACCCGCTGGACCGTGTCACGGGAGACCCCGTACTCCTCGGCCAGGTCCCGCTGGGACGGCAGGAAGGACCGCAGCGGATACGTCCCGTTCGCCATCCGGGCGCGCAGGTCGTCGGCGACTCGATGGAACTCCCGGCCGCCGACATCACCACTCTGCTGCGCGTCCACACCGCGACCGTACCGCCATCCGTCCAGTACCAAACCACGGTCAGTCAAGTATCGGTCAGGCATGACCGATTAAGGATCAATCGGGCAGGGGAAACCCACCTAGAAACGTCAAGCAGTCCAACTGGACCGAGACTTGAAAGCTTCACCGATACTGGCAGGTAGGTGGAAGGGGGGTGGCGCTGATGCTCACGGTGATGGTGGGCGTCCGGGCCCGGCACGACATGCTCGCCGTCACGGCGGTCTGTGTGCTGGTGGCGCTGATGCTCAGGACCGTTCCCTGACCACCCCCAGCACCCTCTCCAGCGAGTTCACCACCATCGTCGCCCCCGCCCCCCGCAGCAGCTTCTCCTTGCGTTCGTTACGCGCGTAGCCCAGGAAGGGGACGCCGGCCGCGCGGGCGGAGAGGAAGTCGGAGGGGGTGTCGCCGATCATCAGGGCGGTGTCGGGGGCGGAGCCCGCCGCGGAGAGGGCGCGGTGCAGGCAGTGCGGGTGGGGCTTGAGGAGGTGGAGGTCCTGGGTTCGGCCGTAGATGTGGGGGGTGAAGCAGGAGGTCAGGCCGCGGCCGGTGAGGTATTTGGCGACCACGCGGGGGGAGTTGTTGGTGGTGATGGCCAGGCGGAGTCCCAGGGCGGTCCAGGTGCGTATGAGGGGGTCCGCCCACGCCGTGGGCATCGCCGAGGAGGCGGCCCGCAGCTCCTCCTGGGTGAGGCGTTCCTCCAGCTCCGCGACCAGGTCGCTGCCGGGCCGCAGGCGGTCCACGGCGCGCAGGACGACGTGCGGGTCCAGCGACTCCCGCTCGGACTCCGTCAGCAGATGGTGCAGGCCCCGCCCTTCGAGCCACTCCACCAGTCCGTCGGCCACGTCCTCCGCCGAATGGCCGGCGAAGAGCCGGCAGATGGGGCCGTCGAAGTCCCACAGGACGACCCTCGTACGCGCGATCAGCTCCCGCAGATCCGCGGTTCCGTTTCCCTGGGTGTTGTCGGTGTCGGCTGCCACCTGTTCAGTCTGCGTCGTATCAGAAGTCACTAGGAGAGTGTCAGGTCCGTCGTGATGGTTTCCCAGAGGGCGTTGAACCACTTCTGGGATTCCGCGACGAACGAGGCGTCGCGCTGACCGTCCGAGGCCACGAAGGAGAAGAGGAGGGACTCGGTGCCCATGACGTCGTACATGTCGAGCGTTCCGCTGTCCGTGTCCTCCGCCCGCCGCTCGACCATGTAGTACGCCATCAGCGCCTCGGTGCCGTTGAGCAGGTACAGCTTCACGGGCGGGGTGAACGGCAGCGCGCGGAAGGTGATGTCGACGTCGATGCCGTGGGAGCGCAGGGTCTGCAGGTTGTGGCGCAGGACGTGGCCCTGGGCGTTGCGCATGGCCAGCCAGCGCTGGTGGACCGGGTCGTCGTCGCCGCGTCCCTCGACCGGGACGGGGAAGGCGAGATTGATGCGGCGGGAGGGCAGGAGGATCCGGACGTCGATCCTCTGGGGGTGGATCACCCCCGCGTGGATGAGGCGCAGGGGCTCGCCCAGGGCGGGGATCAGGCTCTCGGCGGTGAGGCAGGCCGCGTCGATGCGGACGTGCGGGGCGGAGAACGCCTCGGTGAGGCGGGGGGCGAGGCCCACCATGGTGGGCTGGGGCTCGTCGTGGCCGGGCGAGGGCGGTTCGGCGATGCGCGGGGGGCTGCCCTTGCTGACGTTGGTGAGGAGTCCGTCGAGCTGGAGTTCCCGCAGGGCCTGGCGTACGGCGCCGCGCTCCACCCCGAACTCGTCGGCGAGTTCTGCCTGGGTGGGCAGGCGGTCGCCCGCCTTGAGGTCACCGACCCGGATGCGTTGCCGCAGGACGTCGGCGATCTCCTGGGGCGTCCTTCTGCTGCCGTTCACTGCCACGTTCTCCGCCACGTTCTCCTGGGTCACGACCAAACGCTACAACTTAGATCCATCTATGGGGAGTTGCTTGAAAGTTGTTTAGGGGTTGGTACCAAGTGGGGACAACATAATTAGAGTTGGTTGCCAACTTGATTGAGTTGGTGCCCGAAGGGGGGAACACCATGCCTGTCCTCACCCTCCTCTCCGCCGCCATCGTCGTCGGCGTGGAGCAGACCATCCAGTGGAAGTACGGCACCACCGGCGCCGTGGGACTGCTGCTGCTCAGCATCGGGATCAAGGTCAAGAGCCCGGCCCTCAGCTCGGTCGGCGCCGTGGTCCTCGCCCTCGTGGCCACCGGACCCGCCGTCAGCTCGTGAGCAGCAGCTCCGAGCTGATCGTCTCCCAGAGTGCGTCGAACCACAGCTGGGACTGTTCCACGAACGCCGAGTCGCGCGGCCCGGCCCCCTGTTCGAAGGCGAACAGCACCGACCGCGTGCCCTCGGCGTCGTACATCTCCAGGTGTTCCTGATCGATCGTCTGTTCGCGCAGCCGCACGGTGTAGTACGCGAACAGCGCCTCCGTGCCGTTGAGCAGATACAGCTTCACCGGCGGGGTGAACGGCAGCGCGCGAAAGGTGACGGTGACATCGATGCCGTGCGTCGAGCGCAGGGTCAGCAGATTGTGCCGCAGCACCTGGCCCTGGGCGTTGCGGTGGGCGAGCCAGTGACGCTGGAGCCGTTCGGTGGCCGAGGTGTCCACCGCCGCCGGGAAGGCCAGATCGATGTTCCGGGAGGGCAGCAGGACCCGGACCTCGATCTTGGCCGGTTTCAGCTGTCCGGCGTGGATCCGGCGCAGCGGTTCGCCGATCGCGGCCGTGAGGGAGACCGCGGTGAGGCAGAGGGCGTCGACCTGTACGTGCTCGGCCGCGAAGGCCTCGGTCATCCGCGGGGGGAGGCCCACCATGGAGGGCTGCGGGGTCGCCCCCGGACCGATCGGCGGGCCGGCCGCACCCGGCGGCGGGGCGACCGTGGCCGGGCTTCCCTTCGAGACGTTGGTGAGCAGGTGCTCCGACTGCAGAATGCGCAGCGCCTGGCGTACGGCTCCCCGCTCCACCCCGAACTCGTCCGCGAGCTTGGCCTGCGTGGGCATGCGTTCGCCCGGCCGCAGCACTCCGGTTCTGATCCGGGTGCGCAGCTCGTCGGCCACCTCGCGGTGCGAGGGCTGGGGCCGCCCCGCTCTCCCCCGTCCGTTGACGGGGGCATGTTCCGGCTCCACGGTGGAACAGTACAACTTCCCGCCATCTTGCGGCAGTTCAAAGAGAGATGGTTATAAGACGCTTCCAAGCGGACATAAGTACAGTGAAGTTGGCTGCCAACTTCAACAACATGGTCAAACTTCCGGACGGTTGGCCGGTCGGACTCCCTTCCGGAGGGGAGCCGGGAGCCCGAGAGGCCGACACCTGAGCACAGCCACAACTGCAGATCGCCGCACAGCCACAACCGAACATCGCGCGCACAGCCACAACTGAACAGCTACGGATGCACCGTCACTTCCCCGAACCGCCGCGAGGCGGAAGTCGAGAACCGAGAGGCGAAAGGAGTCTCAGAACAGGTCCGGGCACCACGGTCGCCCGGGCGTACGCAGCAGGGCGTCGGCCCCCCGGGCGGCGCCCGCTCGTTCTTCCCGGAGCCGGCCCAGCGCCGCGAGCCGTACCGCCGACTCGTCGCCCAGCCACAGGGACGCCAGCTCGGACACGTCCAGGGTGAGATCGGCGTCGCGGGTCGTCGGCGTACAGGAGGCGCCGTCGGGGGTCGCGTCCAGCAGGAAGCGGCCCCCGGCCAGGCCGGCCCCGTCGACCACCTCCAGGACCAGGGCGCCCGCCGTGTCGTACGTCCGCGCCTCCAGGGCCCGTACGACGTCCAGCAGCCGCACCCACAGCCAGTCGGCCTGGGTCGTGATGCTCGCCGCCCTCGGGTCGGGCAGCAGGAGGGGGAGCAGGTCGTCCGGGGAGCGCCAGCCCGACTTCACGCGGGTGATCCAGTCGATGGAGCACAGGTAGTGCCACAGGGCGCGGGACGCGGCCGGGGTCACCGAGAGCAGCCAGTCCACCGAGGCCGTGTTCCGCGGCTGCTTGGCGTCGGTCCACTCGTCGTCCGCCTGGTACGAGACCAGCCCCTCGACCGCGCCCGCCGCCGACCGGTACACCGCGTAGAACGGCTCGGTCCAGCTCGCCTCTCCGTGCAGGTGGATCACACCGGTGTTCATGTCCCACCAGTGCTCGTGGCGGCTGACGGCGCCCGGCTGGCTGCGGCGCAGGCGCTCGTGCAGGGCGGGGCCGAGCTTGCGGACCTCCGGGCCGTCGATCAGGTCGACCCGGCCGCCGGCCAGGGGGACCGGATGGCGGGGGTCGAAGCCGGCCCTCGGTATGTCGATCGTCCACTCGGTCATGGTGGTGGCGGGGCCGAAGCCGTGGCGGCCGTAGATGCGGTACTCGGCGGCGATCAGGGTGGCCACGACGTCGCCGCGGTCCTTCGCGGCCGTGAGGTCGTCGGCCATCAGCCGGGTGAGGAGGCCCTGGCGGCGGTGGGTGGGGAGGACGGTGACGTTGGAGATGGCGTCGGCGGGGACGGGGGTGCCGCCCGGGGTGGTGAGTTCCTGGGGGAAGGAGCGGTAGGTGGCGGCGCAGGTGTCGGCGTCGAAGGCGCCGTAGAGGCGGGAGTCGGCGAGGGTGGCTCGGCGGGCGGCGACGGATTCCTCGGTGACGGCCGGGGGGCGCAGGAAGCCTGTGTTCAGGGTGCGCATCCAGGTGGGGAGTTCGTCGTCGGTGATGGGGCGGACGTCCATGGGGCCACGGTAGGCAGGGTGGGGGCGGGTGTCGCCGGGTTTTCGCCCCCGCCCCCCTACCCGTCCCGTCGCAGCGACCGGCGCTCGTCGACTGAGTCTTCTCACACCAGCAGGTCGTCGACCTGGGCCTCGCCTTCTCGGTAGCGGCGGGTGATTTCCGCTCCGCAGTCGTCGGCCGTGCGCTGGAGGTGTTGGCGGCGGCGGGAGACCTGCTGCTCGTAGCCGACCAGGCGGGCCATCGCCGCGTGGAGTTCCGGGTCGGTGCGGGCGTCGAGGTCGGAGAGTTCGACGTCGGCGAGCATGTCGGCGGCGAGACGGCCGTACTCCTCGCTGTGCGGGGTGCCCAGCGTGACGTGGCGCGCCGAGGAGCGGTGGCGGGCCGGGGCGTCGGTGAGGATCTCCGGGAGGCGTTCGACGACCGACGCGGCGCCCGACGGGGAGCGGCGGGCCAGCTCCGCGCGGAGGATGTCGATCCGGCCTTGCAGCAGTCGTCGTACGTAGCTCAGGTCCGCCTCGTCGCGTTGGGCGCCCTGGCGCAGGGTGCGCAGCTCGGGCAGGCTCAGCCGGGCCGGCTCGTGCTCCGGCGGATCGGCGGGCGGCGCAGGGCTGTCGCCGCGCTGGAAGGGCGGCCGGTGTGCCTCCAGCCGCCCGGTACTCGGTGTGCTCATGTCCCTCGACCGTCCCCTCGACCGGCGTGTGGTGGAAAGCATCGTGCCACCCCAAGTCGCCGCGATGTGACCGAGTCCCCCCGAACGGCCCCAGACAGGGCCTAAAGGATCAAAAATGGGCCCTTCGCGAGTCCGTGCGGGGCACCCGGCATGATGGTCCGCATGCGAGCTGTGGTGCAGAGGGTGGACGGCGCGAGTGTGGTCGTGGACGGCGAGACGGTCGGGGAGATCGTCGGCGAGGGGCTGTGCGTGCTGGTGGGGGTGACGCACGAGGACACCGAGGAGAAGGCCGCCCAGCTCGCCCGCAAACTGTGGTCGGTGCGGATGCTGCACGAGGAGAAGTCGTGCAGTGACATCGACGCCCCGTTGCTGGTGATCAGTCAGTTCACCCTGTACGGGGACGCGCGCAAAGGGCGGCGGCCCACCTGGAACGCCGCCGCCCCGGGGCCCGTCGCCGAGCCGCTCGTGGAGGAGGTCGTGGCGCAGCTGCGGAAGCTGGGGGCCACCGTCGCGACGGGGCGGTTCGGGGCGCGGATGCGGGTGTCCCTGACGAACGACGGCCCCTTCACCGTCCTCCTCGAGATCTAGGGCCCACAGATCCAGGGCTCGGAGATCTAGGGCTCGACCACCGTCTCCTGGGCCGCAGCCGTCGTGTCCGCCATCAGTGGGGCGTCCACCGGGACGTTCCGCTTCACCAGGGCCAGGGCCACCGGGCCCAGTTCGTGGTGGCGTACCGAGGTCGTGATGAAGCCGATCTTGCGGCCGTCGGGGGCCTCGTCGGCGACCCGGAGTTCGGTGCCGTGGGGCGGGAGGTGGACCTCGCTGCCGTCGAGGTGCAGGAAGACCAGGCGGCGAGGCGGCTTGCCCAGGTTCTGGACGCGGGCGACCGTCTCCTGGCCGCGGTAGCAGCCCTTCTGGAGGTGGACCGCGGTGCCGATCCAGCCCAGCTCGTGCGGGATGGTGCGGTGGTCGGTCTCGAAGCCGACGCGGGGGCGGTGCTGCTCGACGCGCAGGGCCTCATGGGCGAGGATCCCGGCCGGGGGGCCCGCCTTCCCGGCGTACGACTCCAGGTCCGCGCGCGGGAGGAAGAGGTCGCGGCCGTACGGGGTCTCGCGGACGACGACGCCCTCCGGCACCTCGGCGATGGAGCCGGCGGGCAGGTGGACGACGGCGGTGTCGGCGGTGCGGTCGGCGACCTCGACCCGGTAGAAGAACTTCATCGACTCCAGGTAGGCGAGAAGATCCTCCCGGGTGCCGGGTTCGATGTGGGCCCAGACCGTGGTGCCGTCGTCGACGAGGTAGAGCGCGTGTTCGATGTGGCCGTGCGCGGAGAGGATCAGGGCCTCGGCCGCCTGGCCCACGGGGAGGTCGCTGACGTGCTGGGTGAGCAGCAGGTGCAGCCAGCTCAGACGGTCCTCGCCGGTGACGGTGACGACTCCGCGGTGCGAGAGGTCGACGAAACCGGTGCCGTCGGCGAGGGCACGCTGCTCGCGGAACAGGTCGCCGTAGTGGGCGGCGACGCCTTCGTCCACGCCCTCAGCGGGGACGGCGCCGGGCAGGGACAGCAGAGGGCTCTTCATGCCCTAAGCCTACGACTCGGTAATTGAACTCTTGGCAGTCGAACGCCCGTCCGCCACGGCCTTCGACGTGCAGTCCCGGCACCTGCCGAAGATCGCGAAGTGCTTCATGTCCGTCTCGAAGCCGAACGTCTCCCGCAGTTTCGCCGTGAACTCGGCGGCCACCTGCACATCCGCCTCGATGACGTTCTCGCAGTCGCGGCAGACCAGATGGATGTGGTGGTGCCGGTCGGCGAGATGGTACGTCGGCGCGCCGTGCCCCAGATGGGCATGGCTGACCAGGCCCAGCTCCTCCAGGAGCTCCAGGGTCCGGTAGACGGTCGAAATGTTGACCCCCGACGCCGTCCTCTTCACTTCCGTGAGGATGTCGTCGGGGGTCGCGTGCTCAAGGGTGTCCACGGCTTCCAGCACAAGTTGCCGTTGCGGCGTCAGCCGGTAGCCGCGCTGCCTGAGGTCGCTCTTCCAGTCGGTGCTCACCACACGCCCAAGTCTAGGGGGGAGGCGAGCGGATCACTGGTCGGCCGACAGGACGCCGTTCATCAGGGCGTCCGCGAGCGCGCTGCGGTAGGCACGGGTCGCGCGAACAATCTCGGTGTGTGCCTGGATCTTGTCGTCGAGGGCGGCGAGGGTGGCGCCGATTCGTGCCTGCTCGACGATCGGCGGCAGGAGGACCGGCAGCTCACTCAGGGTGCGGATGCTCAGCGACGGGATGACCGCGCCGGCCGTCCGTGACGCGATCCAGTCCTGTGCGGAAGTCGCGCTCAGATACGCGACCAGATACGCGGCCTCGATCCGCCTCACCTCGGGCAGCCTGAGCCGTACCAGGTTGGGATGGAACAGCCAGCCCACGTGCTCTCGGGTGACCAGTGCACAGCGACCAACGGTCCCGGTCCTGGTGAGGAGGATGTCCCCTCTTGCCAGCTCGTACTTCGCCAACGCCTGCGCCCGCCCCCAGGGGATCGCGGGCACGTCCGCGGCACCCTCGGTGACGATCCGCTGACCACGTAGATCGCGCGGGAGTACCAGGGGGGTCCCGCCATCAGCTTGGGTACGGCCGTTGTCCTCGGCACGCCGACCCGGTCCCACCTGGATGGACGCGCACAGTTCCCGGAGGTGATGTCGCGACCAGCCTGCGGGGAGCGTGAGTTCGTCGGTCGCCATCACAGTCCGTACCTCCTGAGCCACCGGGCCGCTTCGGCGTCGGCCGCCGCCGCCCGCGTGTGTAGGCTCTCGATCTGCTCGGCCAGCCTCGCCAGCCGGTTCCGAGTCGCGGCGGTGCCGAGCGTGGCGGCCGCCTGGACTTGGTCCGACGGCCGGACGTACCGCGCGGGATCCAGACTGTGGCCCTGGTCCGCGATGTCCGACACCAGTACGGCACGGCTCAATCCGGGGGTGCCCGAGAAGGAGCGCCCGCCCGCACGAGCCGTGTGCCATGACATGTACTCGCCCACCAGTAGGGCGATGTCTTCGTCGGTCAGTGCCCACTGGGTGCGGGCGATCCGGTGCCCGAGATGCTCACCAGCCACGAGCAGCACCTCAGGATCTGTTGCGCCCCTGGAGCCGGGCGCGCGCAGGAACCAGATCTGCGTCTTGACGGCCGTGAGGGTGAAGACCCTGGCGGGAAGCCCGATCACACACTCCACGACCCCGGCCTCGACCAGCCCGGCCCGCACGGTCTCGGCGGCGCCACGGTTGAACGAGGCGCCCGCCGGCAGGAGTACAGCGGCCCGGCCCTCGGGTGCGAGGCGCGAGACGATGTACTGCAGCCAGTCGAACTCGGTACGGCGGGCAGGGCCGTAGGTCCAGTACGACGGCGGGTCCACGTTCTCCAGGCGGCGGCCGAAGGGCGGGTTGGTCAGCAGTACGTCAAAGGCGCCGGGAGGGTCGGCGGGCGGATCGAGCGCCGGGGTGAACGGTCCTTCACCGAGTCGCACGCTCCGCCCGTGATGGACACGCAGGTTCATTTGCGCCACCTGCCGTTCCAGGCCGTCGGGTACCCGGCCGCCAACCACGGCCGCTGCGCCGTCGCCGTGCGCGGCGACCGCGTCCAGGTAGGCGACGAGCAGTTCGCCGGTACGGCCGTATGGATCGTGCACCCGGACCGCCCCGGGGCGTACGGCGGCCAGCGCCTCGGCCATGACCCGGCTCACGGATGGCGGGGTGTGGAACGCGCCCCCCTCGCGCGCGTGCGCGGCCCGCCACAGAACCAGGACATGGTCGAACGCGGCCCGGCTCTCCTGTCCGGAGCCCGCGCCGGCAGGGCGGAGCGTGTCCGCGAGGTCGGCCAGCAGATGGCGCGGGACTGTCTCTTCCGGCAGGTTGAGCTCCCGGACGCTCTCGCGGAAAACGTCCACGGCCTTGGCCAGGCCGTCGTCCGGTTCCGCGATCTGATTCAGGACGAGGTACAGCAGCCAGAAGAGGTAGCGGTCCAGCGGCATGGGGCCCCGCAGCCGGTCCGCCTCCGCCCCTGCGAGCCGCTCGACCATGCGCAGGAGCCCGCCAGACTTGCCGCCGGAGAGCCCCGCACGGAACCGATCGCCGTAGGTCGTACCTGCCGGTTCGCCCGGCCCCAGGACGTTGGCGGGGACGGTCCGGCCGGAGAGCCAGGTCAGCACCTCATCGGCACGGAACCGCTCGACCTCGGCATCGGCGGTCACTGGCGTCGGGAAGTCCGCGTGCCGCCGCTCCCAGTTGCTGACTGCGGGGCGCCTCACGCCGGCGAGGCGCGCGATGTCGGGTCGGGAGACGAGTACGCTGGCGAACTCCGTGTCGCCCTCTGCCACGGAACGTCGTGCTGCGGAGTCGGTCACAGTGCCTTCCCTCAGAACTGCGGCGGTCTGGCGCCGCCCAGGACATCCGCCCGGCCTGCGAGCACGGTTGAGAAACGGTCCATGGCCGGTGCCTCCTTGGCCAGCTCCAGACTGAGGTAGCCGAGCACGCGGTAGATGGTGTCATGGTCGGCGGCGAGGTGCCGGTGATGGACCGGCTCATGGTGCATCACCCGGTTGCGCAGCAGAACCAGCGAGGTCAGATCGCGGTAGAGACGGTCGCGACGCCCTCGGTAGTGCGGAAACGCCGTGTGCAGGACGGGCACCCAGAAGTCGCGGTCGTAGCCCGAGCTGAGCAACGACGTCCAGAAGCCGAAGGTCAGCTCCGCCACCATGTCGTCCGGCGTCGTGCGCCGCAGGCGGCGTCCGCATGAGCGGCGGGCGTCCTCGACAAGCCTGCGACCTCGCTCATTCAAGGGCGCCACCGTCCACCAGTCCGGTCTGCCGTGATGTCGAACGAGCGCGCTGTGCACGGCGTTGCGCAGGGCCAGTTCCAGGCAGTGCAGCGACCCCAGCAGAGCGGCCGACACCTCGATGTTCCACCAGTACAGCCGCTCCGCGGTGCGGGCGTCGCCGTGCGCGGCACGGATGTACCGCCGCAGGCGCGGCAGGGACAGGTCGCGCAGCATCCATGCGGGCAGGCGATTGGTCACGGTTCCCCCTACACGCATCCATGGATGCGCTGTGCTAGCGTGGTAAGCGAATGTTCTGGGTCCGCCTCTGCTTCGCATGCCGCCCAGGGCACAGCCTCCGGAGCCCCGGTCGCAGGCATGATGCGACCGGGGCTCCGCGCATTCGCGAGGCCTGTCATTGCTCTACGAAGACGTCATCAAGGTAACGCGTAGCGTCGGCGCCTGCAAACGCATTGCCATGCAGCTTTAATTGTTAACCCCAGCGGGAGCAGAACAGAGCCCCCGCGCCAACGGCTGCGGGGGCTCTGCGGAAGTCCAGGTGAAAAAGAACGGGGGGCCTACTTGAAGAACGCGATGCCGTCGTCCGGCATGTCGTCGGGCAGGGCCTTGGCCCAGCGCTCGACGTCCTCGGGCGTGACGACCTTCTTCAGATGGGCCGACATGTAGGGGCGCAGCTCGACCTCGGGGGTCTGCTTCTCCCCGACCCACATCAGGTCGCTCTTGACATAGCCGTAGAGCCGCTTGCCGCCGGTGTAGGGGCGGGAGGCGGCCGTGCGGGCGACGGCGTCCGTGAACAGGTCGATCTGCGGCTTCTTGTCGGCCATCTCGCCGTACCAGATCTCGATGACGCCGTCGTCGCGGGTCATCGTCACCTCGACCTTGCGCGAGCCGTCGATCCGCCAGAAGCCGGACTCGGACTCCAGGGGACGGACCTTGTTGCCGTCGTTGTCCAGGACCCAGGTGTGGGACCGGTACTCCAGGAAGTCACGGCCGTCGTGGCTGAAGGTGACCTCCTGCCCGAAGTTGCACTTCTCCGCACCGGGGAAGTCGTGCACACCGGCGCCCGCCCAGGTGCCCAGCAGGAAGGCGAGGGGGACGAGGTCCTTGTGGAGGTCGGACGGAATCTCGATCATGGTTGACAGTTCCTGGATCGGTCGGTCAGCGCTGGCCCTGGTACAGCTTCTTCACGGTCAGGGCGGCGAAGGCGAGGACACCGACGCAGACCAGGACCAGCAGGGTTTCGAAGAAGATCTCCACGGGGTGCTCCTCGGATGAGCGTGGTTGGTTCCGTACGTACACAAGGCCGGTCCCCAGCTTACGCGGCCGGGGACCGGCCCTCCGTGTGAGGTGGGCCCTCACGGGCGCCCGGGGGTCACTCGAGCAGCTGGCTCTGCAGGACCACCGTCTGCTGGAAGGGGATCGCCGGCATGCCGCCCTTCCCGGCCTGCACGATCATCGCCAGGACGTCACCGGCGCTCAGGTACGCGAGGCGGACCTGCTCGCTGCCGTACGGCTTCATCTCGGCGTACGGCGTCAGTGCGACGTTCTTGGAGCGGGGTTCCGTCGGGAAGTCCTCGTCCCGCTCATACGCGTCGGCACCGCGGACCGGGTACACCGGGGCGTCGTAGCGCGTGAGGGTGTCGGCGACGACCTGGTCGGTGACGGCCACCGAGCCGAATCTCAGCAGGTAGACCCGGGTGATGATGCCGTCCGGGGTGGTCCAGCCGCGGGCCGCGATGTGGCGCAGGCCGGCGTCCACGAGCTTGTCCTGGATGTCACCCCGGCGGGTCGCCTCGAACTCCTTCAGGAAGTCCTTCGTCGCCAGCCAGCCGTCGGAGCCGGCCAGCGCCTTGTCCTGCGTCGCGCCCTCGGGGGCGGGCAGGACGAGGGCACGCAGGTCGGCGTAGTGGGCGCCGGAGGGGTTCGCCGTGGCGAAGGGGCCGGGGCTGCCGGAGGGGAGGGGCGGCCTGGTGAGCGTCGGGTACGCCCACCGGCCGTCCGACTTCGTCGCCAGACCCGGTACGTCGGTGCGGTCCATCCTCGTGATGCCGTACGCGGTGGACGCGCCGACCGCCGCGAAGACGGTCACCGCGGCTGCCCAGCGCAGGAGGCCGCGCGCCATGCGGTTACGCCGCCGAACCGCCTCGGCTCCGCCCTCGCCCCCCGTGTTCCCACCCGCACCACCTGTGCGGGTCTCGTCGTCGGGCGCGGGTGGCCCCAGCGGTCCGTCCCCACCGTCGGCGGCTGCGGCCACGCACGACTCCGCCACCTGCGAGCCGGCCGGTTCCGGAGTGGCCGGTTCCGGGGTCGTGGGTGTGTCGGGGGTCGGTGTTGTTGTCTGTTCGTCGGTCATACCGTCTCCCCCGGTTCCGCGATGCGGTCGAGTTGTTCGCGGAGGAGCAGGGCGACTCCCTTGGTGTCGAGTGGCTTGACGGCCTCCGCGGTCAGGCTGACCAGCACCTCGCCCACGTACGCGGAGCAGAACATGCCCTCGAGGTCGGAGTCGGCGTCCTTGGGCGGCAGGAAGCACTTCGCGTTCTTGTGGCCCTTGATCTCCGGCCCCTTGCGGAAGACGTCCAGGGCGTCGAGGAACTCGCCCTGGAAGGTCGCGATGTCACGCACCGCCGCCTTGTTGTCCATCTGGGACAGCGTGATGCCGACGGAGTACACCCCCTCGTTCACATCGAGCGCGCTGGTCTCCTCGCTGAGGTAGCTCCGCATCGCCATGCCCGTGATGCGCTGCTTGTCGATCCGCTGCTCCAGCCGCTTGCGCTGCGACCGCGGCAGATCCTTCAGCGCCTCCTTGCGCAGGGCGGCGGCCCGCTCCCCGCTGAGCTGGGCGTCGGCGCCGAACTCACCGATGTCCGGCCCCCGGACGAACCCCTCCGTGCCGTACGGGACGAGCATCGCGGCGAGGCCCGTACGGCTCGTCTCCCCGTGCTCCGGCCGGCCGGTCGCCGGCGTCTCCTTCGGGAACGTCCAGACCGGCGCCCCGGGGTCCCGGTCGGCGTCGCGCACGGTGACGACCGTGAGACCGACCCCGGCGACCAGGACCCCGGCCAGCACCAGGGATCCCCCGACGGCCGCGGCCCGCCGCAGGCGCCCGCGCCGCGCGGCAGGGTCGACCGGCTCCACCGGCGCCACGACCAGCTCGGGGCCGACCGGTTCCACCGGGCCCACCGAGCCGACCGGTCCGGCCCCCGCGGCGGCCTCGTACTCCTGCTCGCTCACAGCCGCTCCATCTGCCGCTCGGCCAGGTCCATGATCTTCTTCTTGGAGATCGTCCTGGACCCGTAGACCCAGATCTCCAGGGAGACGTCACCGCGCCAGGCGTGCGCCTCCGCGCTGTAGAGCGGCAGGTAGCCGGCCTCGGTCTTCGGCTTGTGGTGGACATACGCCATGCCCGTGCCGGTACCGGCGATCGGCCAGCTGTCGGTGGAGCTCTCCTTCTCCGCCCAGTACTGGTTGTTGTCGCAGTAGTCGGCGGCCGCGACCGTCTCCTCCTGCCGGAACTGCACCAGCCGCAGCTCCACGGTGTACGAGCTGCCCTCCGCCCAGCCGACGACGGCGGCCCGGCGGAACTCGTTGCCGACGAGGTCGCCGAAGATCTCCTCCGGCTTCTCGTAGGAGTCGGCGTAGGCGGCCAGGTCCAGCCAGCCGTCCTGGCCCTCCAGCCAGTCGGCGTCCTTGGCGCCCTTCGGCTTCGTCAGCAGCAGCTTGCGCAGGTCGCCGTCGGTCTTCACCCGACGGTCCCGCGCCGCCGACAGCGGCTCGGGGGCGGGGCCCTTCGCCTGCGGCATCGTCGGCTGCGAGAGCGAGGGCAGTTTCGTCGGCTCCCGGTCGGCCTGGACCAGGTAGCCGGCGCACGCCCCGACCACCAGACCGAGCACCACGGCACCGGCGATCAGCAGGGTCGTACGGCCTCTGCGTCGTACGACATGTCCCGGCGCATCTTCGGGCAGCCCCACGGCGCCCTCCACGCGTTCTTCCACGACGTCCCCCTCAGAACGTGCAGCGCGCCATCCGTATCGCGCTCCACGGGAGACCCATGGTCAACACAAGGAGTTGTAAGGGAGTTGATTACGATTCGGCCATGGCGAAGAAGCTCGTGATCAAGGTGACCGCCGGGGCCGACGCCCCCGAGCGGTGCTCGCAGGCGTTCACGGTCGCGGCGGTGGCCGTGGCCAGCGGGGTCGAGGTGTCGCTGTGGCTGACCGGGGAGTCCGCGTGGTTCGCGCTGCCCGGCCGGGCGGCCGAGTTCGAGCTGCCGCACTCCGCCCCGCTGCCCGATCTCATCGAGGCCGTCCTGGCCGGCGGGCGGCTGACGCTCTGCACGCAGTGCGCGGCCCGGCGGGACATCACGGAGAAGGACGTCATCGACGGCGTACGGATCGCGGGTGCGCAGGTGTTCGTCCAGGAGGCCCTGGCCGACGGCGCCCAGGCCCTCGTCTACTGACGGCTAGGGCCGGCGCTTCTTGCCGTCCAGTTCGTCCCACCACTCGTCGGACTTCGGGTCGCCGGAGGGGTCGTCCCACCAGCGGTCCTCCGGGCCTCGCCGGTTGGCGACCATCGCCGCGAGCGGCGGGATGACCATGGCGACCACGCACATGCCGACCGCCACCGGCACCGACCAGATGCGCACGACTCCCCAGGCCAGGACGAACAGGCCGATGCACGTGCCCATCATGGCGAAGTAGAGGTGACGCCGGCGTGCGTACATGCTTCCAGCGTAGGTCCGGGCAGCCGGAAGGGCCGTACCCCGCGGGGGATACGGCCCTTCCGTCGTCAGCACCTGTCGGCGTCCGTCACAGACCGCCCGAGCCCTGCGGTCCTCAGACCGCGATCGCGACCTCCGCGAGTCCGCCCTTCTGGGCGACGACCGTGCGGTCGGCGGTGGCGCCGGGGACGAGGGCACGGACGGTCCAGGTGCCCTCGGCCGCGTAGAAGCGGAACTGTCCCGTGGCGGAGGTGGGGACCTCCGCGGTGAACTCACCGGTCGAGTCCAGCAGGCGGACGTATCCGACCACCGGCTCGCCGTCGCGGGTCACCTGGCCCTGGATCGTGGTCTCACCGGGCTTGATCGTCGAGGCGTCCGGGCCGCCGGCCTTCGCTCCACACATGTCTTTCTCCATCGGGGTCTGACCGGACGGAAGGAAGGCCGGTCGGTCGGGTTTGCGGGCTGGGTGGGTTACTTGTTGGCGCCGAGCTCGATCGGCACGCCGACCAGGGAGCCGTACTCGGTCCAGGAGCCGTCGTAGTTCTTGACGTTCTCGACACCGAGCAGCTCGTGCAGGACGAACCAGGTCAGGGCCGAGCGCTCGCCGATGCGGCAGTAGGCGATGGTGTCCTTGGCGAGGTCCACCTGCTCGTCGGCGTAGAGCTCCTTGAGCTCGTCGTCCGACTTGAAGGTGCCGTCGTCGTTGGCGTTCTTCGACCACGGGATGTTGCGGGCGGTCGGGACGTGGCCCGGGCGCTGCGACTGCTCCTGCGGCAGGTGGGCCGGGGCGAGCAGCTTGCCGGAGAACTCGTCGGGCGAGCGGACGTCGACCAGGTTCTGCGAGCCGATCGCGGCGACGACGTCGTCACGGAAGGCGCGGATGGCGGTGTTCTGCGGCTTGGCGGTGTAGGTGGTCCCGGCGCGCGCCGGGACCTCCTCGACCAGCTCGCGGGCGTCCAGCTCCCACTTCTTGCGGCCGCCGTCGAGAAGCTTGACGTTCTCGTGGCCGTACAGCTTGAAGTACCAGTACGCGTACGACGCGAACCAGTTGTTGTTGCCGCCGTAGAGGATCACCAGGGTGTCGTTGCCGATGCCCTTCGCCGACAGGAGCTTCTCGAAGCCCTCCTGGTCGATGAAGTCACGACGGACCGGGTCCTGGAGGTCCTGGGTCCAGTCGATCCGGATGGCGTTGCGGATGTGGTTCTTCTCGTAGGCCGACGTGTCCTCGTCGACCTCGACGATGGCGATGTCGGCGTTGTCGAGGTTGGCCTCGACCCAGTCGGCGTCGACCAGGACTTCGCTGCGGCTCATGCTCGTTCTCCTCCGGGGCAGTTGCGGCGGGGGTGTGCAAGAAAGAGGGGGTGCGCGGCCGGGTCTCGCCGGCGGCCGGCGCACGGATGCCCTCGGCTCGAGGGCGCCGGGAGGCGCGGAAGGCCGGCGGCGCTTCCGCTGTCAGACAGTGCGACAGAGCATGGCGGCGACGCGGCACAGGTCTACTGCCCGCCGCTTCGTGAGATCCGCCTGTCGCTGCATCATGCGGTCGATCGTAGGGACGGACAGGCGGGCGTGTCACCAGCTGGCCGGATGGTGAGATGCGATCGTCCGCATCCTGGGACGACTATGGGCGCGCGCTGTCCGCGCAGGGCCTCCGGGTGGGTGTATCCGTCGTCACATCTACGGTTCGGACGGCGGCGTCTCGCCTGTCGGACATCAGAGGGTCTTACCCGGCGAGCCGGACGTTCGAACCCTTCACCGTGATCTCCACGCCGTTCTTCCCCGCCTGCACCTTGTCGAGCTGGATGCCGCCGGGCAGCCCCTCGATCTTCTGCTGGAAGTCGGTGACGGTGCGGACCTCGTTCTCGGCGGCCGTCACCCCGCGGAAGTCGGGAAGCGAGTCGGCGTGCACACGGACCGTGTCGCCCTGGACGCTGACCGTGCTCAGCACGGAGACGGGCTCCTTCAGCTTCACGCCCAGCACGGTCGCCTCGACGGTGACCTTGATCTTGCCGTTGCCGCCGTCGGAGAGGCCGACGACCTTGGCGGTGAGCCCGGGCGCGACCCGGGTCTCCTCGGACTTGGCGGTCTTCAGCAGCTCGTCGTAGGCGACGGTCGCCGTACCGGAGGCCGACGCGGCGGTGGCCGAGCTGTAGTCGCCGGAGAACTCGACGCCCTTCATGTCGGCCTCGAGGTCGTCGATGCGGAGGGTCTGCCCGTTGATGCCGGTGTCGGCCTCGTAGTCCTTGATGCCGACCTCGACGTCGTCCAGCGAACCGCCGGCCAACTGGGTGAGGAAGGGGAAGCCCTTGATGGACACGTCGGGCGTGCCGGCGAGGCCCTCGGTGGTCCTCAGCTTGTCCGCGGCCTCGCCCTCCGCGAAGTGGACGGCGAGACGGTCCGCGAGGACGAAGAGGCCGCCCAGGACGACCACGACGATCAGGAGTGTTCGCAGCGCGCGCATGAAGGTGTCCCCCGGGTTCAGGTCGCTTTACCGCCCACGCTAGCCCCGGCGCCGAGGGACACCCCGAAATTGTCGATCAGCTGTGACACGCCGGCCGGCTAACCCAGCGCCCGCCCCAGCACGTACACCGCCGGCGCGGAGGCCGCGAGCGGCAGGGCGACACCCGCCGTGAAGTGGACGAAACGGGAGGGGTAGTCGTAGCTCGCGACCCGGTGGCCGATCAGCGCGCACACCGCGGCACCCGCGCCGAGCAGCGCGCCCTGCGCGCCCATCCCGGTCGTCCCGCCGACGGCGACGCCCGCGCCGGCGGCGGCGAGCAGCGCCACGACGACGGAGGCCGGGGTCGGCAGCGGCAGCGCGCGGGCCAGGACGGCCACCGCGACGGCCGCGGTCCCCACGGTCACGGCCTCGGGGTCCGCGCCGAGGTGCCCGGTGGCGAGGATCGCCAGCGCGGCGGAGGCGACGGTCGCCATCAGGCCGTACATCCGCTCGTCGGGGTCGGCGTGCGAGCGCAGCTGGAGGACCAGGCAGAGCAGCACCCACACGCCCAGGGTGCCGAGGATCGCGGCGGGCGCGTTCTCGCGGCCGGCGACGAGCAGCGCCACGTCCGAGACCAGCGCGCCGAGGAAGGCGAGCGCGATGCCCTGCCGGGCCGGCCACATGCCGTTCAGCCGGAACCAGCCCGCCGCCGTCACGGCCTGCAGCACGACGAGCGGCACGAGCAGGGCGTACGTCCCCACGGCCGCGGCACCGGACAGCAGCAGCCCCAGCAGCGCGGTGAGCGCGGCGGGCTGCATCCCGGGCTCGATGACCGGCGAACGCCCTTCGAGCCGGGCCCGCTGGGCGTCGGTGACACGGGAGTTGCCGGCGAGGGTGGCGGGGCCGTAGGCCGTGGCCGCCTCGCCGCCCGGGGCGGGGGCACCGCCCTGTGCCGGGTACCCACCGGGGTCCACGGCGGGCGCGGCGCCCTGTGCCGGGTACCCGGGGTCCACGGGGGGCCCGCCGGCCGGAGGCGCCGGGTATCCGCCCTCGTAGGACTGCGCGGGCGTGTACGCCGACTCCGCGGTGACCGGCGGCTGGACGCTGGTCTCCCAGGTCTGCCCCTGCCACTGCTGCGTGTACTGAAGGTGCGCCTGCGGGTCGTCGTACCCCTGCTGCTGCGCGGGCCAGTTCTGCTGGTCGTACCCCGGGTACTGCTGGTACGGCTGCTGGTCGGTCATCCTCACCCTCCTGCGAACGGCGGGAGCACCTCGACCGTGCCGCCGTCGGCCAGCCGTACCGTCTCATGTGCGCGGGTGCCCACGGGGTCACCGTCGATCAGGAACGAGCATCGCCGCAGCACACGCGTGAGGTCGCCGGGGTGTCGCGCACGCGCGGCGTCGAGGGCCTCGGCGAGGGTGTCCGCGTCGTACGGCTCCTCGTCGACCCCGGCCGCGGCCTTCGCGGCCGCCCAGTAGCGCACCGTGACCTTGGGCATCGCGTTCCTTCTCGGATCGGTTCGTCTGTCGTCGGTTCCCCGACAGGGTTCAGGCTAGCCCGCCCTGGCCGCCGCCCAGTCCCCGATCCGGGCCAGCAGGGCGTCGTCGGCCGCGTGCTCGGCGTGGCCCATACCGGGTTCCAGCCAGAGTTCGCCGTACTCGCCCGCCGCCGCGGCGAGCATCCGGGGGTGGTCGAGGGGGAAGTAGCCGTCGCGGTCGCCGTGGACGATCAGCAGCGGGGCGGGCGCGATCTGCGGGACCGCCTCGGCCGGGGAGAGGGGTATGGGGTCCCAGTCGCGGTCGTGGATACGGGTGCGGAAGCCCCAGCGGCCGAGGAGGCGGCCCTCCGGGCGGGTAATCAGCCAGTGCACCCGGCGCATCGGGACGGTGCCCCGGTAGTACCAGCGGGCGGGCGCGCTGACCGAGACGACGGCGTCCACCCCCCGGTGCAGGGCCGCGTGCCGGAGCACGACCGAGCCGCCCATCGAGAAGCCGACGGTCACCACGCGCGTGTGGCCGAGCGAGCGGGCCCACGCGACGGCGGCCTCCAGGTCGAGGACCTCCTTGTCGCCGACCGTCGAGCGCCCGCCGGACCGTCCGTGGCCCCGGAAGGAGAAGGTGACGACGGCCCCGTACCGCGCGAAGGCGTCCGCGACCCGGCGTACCTGGGGGCGGTCGGCGTCACCGGTGAACCCGTGCGCGATCACGAACACGGGGTGAACGGTGGATGGCGGCGAGCCGTTGTATACGACCGCACCCGGGTCGTATACGGAATCGATCGGAATCCCGTCGACGGTGGGCAGAAACGTCCGCAATGGTGTGCGCGTGCCCGTCTCGGAGTCCGGACGAACGGTGGAACGCACCACATGACCTGCCCGACTGTTGCTCATGTGGGCTATTCTGCTGGGCAGAGGACTCGGGCAGCGTAGCCCCCGGGTCCTTTTGTGCTTTCGGAAGCGTTGTATACGAAGCGGGAAACTCCAGGTGACCGCGGGTGTACGGGGCCTTCGGGATCGCAGAGCAGTGCCGCATCGCACAGACGTCCTCGCAGGGACCGAGGAGGAACCAGACGTATGAGTTCTCTGCTGCTGCTGACCAATGCCCTCCAGCCGTCGACCGAGGTGCTGCCCGCCCTCGGCCTGCTGCTGCACAACGTGCGCGTGGCTCCTGCGGAGGGACCCGCGCTCGTCGACACCCCCGGCGCCGACGTCATCCTGATCGACGGCCGGCGCGACCTCCCGCAGGTGCGCAGCCTGTGCCAGCTGCTGCGCTCGACCGGACCCGGCTGTCCGCTGATCCTGGTCGTCACCGAGGGCGGCCTCGCCGCCGTCACCGCCGACTGGGGCATCGACGACGTCCTCCTCGACACCGCCGGCCCGGCGGAGGTGGAGGCCCGGCTGCGGCTCGCCATGGGCCGGCAGCAGATCGTCGCCGACGACTCCCCGATGGAGATCCGCAACGGCGATCTGTCGGTCGACGAGGCGACGTACAGCGCGAAACTGAAGGGGCGGGTCCTCGACCTCACCTTCAAGGAGTTCGAGCTGCTGAAGTACCTGGCCCAGCACCCCGGCCGGGTGTTCACCCGCGCCCAGCTCCTCCAGGAGGTGTGGGGCTACGACTACTTCGGCGGCACCCGCACGGTCGATGTGCACGTACGGCGGCTGCGCGCCAAGCTCGGCCCGGAGCACGAGTCGCTGATCGGCACCGTCCGGAACGTGGGTTATCGATTCGTTACGCCTGAGAAGGCTGAGCGCGGAAGTGACGACGCGAAGGCCAAGGCCGGGCGGGTAAACGCGGAGGATTCGGACAACGCGGACGCCGTGGGTGCCGAAGAGGTCGCGGCGGACGTCTAGTACTCGCCGGTACCCCTCGGTTACCCACCGGTACCGGCCGGGATCCGCTCGGCGGAGGCATCGCTTCCGCACAGGGACGTGACGTACGCCCTGCCCAGAGCGGGTCCATCCGCGTAGACTCCGCGCGTGGCCAAGGTGACTCGGGACGACGTCGCACGACTGGCGGGGACCTCCACCGCCGTCGTCAGCTACGTCATCAACAACGGACCCCGGCCGGTCGCCCCGGCCACGCGCGAGCGCGTCCTCGCCGCGATCAAGGAACTGGGGTACCGGCCCGACCGGGTCGCCCAGGCGATGGCGTCCCGGCGCACGGACCTCATAGGCCTGATCATCCCGGACGCCCGCCAGCCCTTCTTCGGCGAGATGGCACACGCGGTCGAGCAGGCCGCCTCCGAGCGCGGAAAGATGGTCCTCGTCGGCAACACCGACTACGTGGCCGAGCGCGAGGTCCACTATCTGCGGGCGTTCCTCGGGATGCGGGTCTCCGGCCTGATCCTCGTCAGCCACGCGCTCAACGACCTGGCCGCCGCCGAGATCGAGGCCTGGGACGCCCGGGTGGTGCTGCTGCACGAGCGGCCCGAGGCCATCGACGACGTCGCAGTCGTCACCGACGACCTGGGCGGCGCCCGGGTCGCCGTCCGCCACCTCCTGGAGCACGGCTGCGCGTATGTCGCCTGTATGGGCGGCACCGCCGAGACCCCCTCCGTCGGCGACCCGGTCTCCGACCACGTCGAGGGCTGGCGCCAGGCCATGGCCGAGGCGGGCCTCAGCACCGAGGGCCGGCTCTTCGAGGCGCCGTACAACCGCTACGACGCCTATCGCGTCGCCCTCGACCTGCTCTCCGGCCCCGACCGGCCGCCCGCGATCTTCTGCTCCACCGACGACCAGGCGATCGGCCTGCTGCGCGCGGCCCGCGAGCTGCGCATCGACGTACCGGGCGAGCTGGCCGTCATCGGCTTCGACGACATCAAGGAAGCCGCCCTCGCTGACCCGCCCATGACAACGATCGCATCGGACCGTTCGGCGATGGCCCGCGCGGCGGTGGACCTGGTCCTGGACGACGGGGTCCGGATCGCGGGCTCCCGCCGGGAACGCCTGAAGCAGTTCCCGTCCCGCTTGGTGATACGGCGTTCCTGCGGCTGCGCCTGAGCGTTCGACCCGCCCGTATGAGAGGCCTCTGAGAGACCCGCGCCGGGTGCCTGTTCCCGCTTTATTTCGGGCATACGAGGTTCTGGCGGCGTTCTCAGGGAGCACTCAGGGAGCTCTCATGGTCACGGGACAAGCTTCTTTCCATGACCGAGAGCTTCCGCCGCAGCGGCGAGTACGAGAACTTCGACACCCCTTACCAGGGCGCCCAGCAGCACGCTTCCTCCCCCGTCAACCCGGAGTGGCCGCCCCCGCCGGCGTACGAGCCGGTGCGGCAGCCCCTGCCTCAGGGTGCGCACCAGCAGCCGGTGGTCGAGCCCACCGCGGTGTGGCAGACGCCGGCGCAGACACCGGCCTCGGCCGTCGGCGGGGACGGCAACGGCGGCGGAACCGCTCTCCTCACCCCCGTGGCGGCCGAGCCCGCGCCCGGCGCCCCGGAGCCCAGGAAGAAGCGCACCCGCGGCCCCCTGGCCCTGCTCGCCGCCGTGGCGATCGTCGCCGCGGCCATCGGAGGCGGCACGGCGTACGGCATACAGGAGCTGACCGGCAAGGACCAGGTCGTCTCCTCCTCCACCACGACCAGCGTGGTGCCGTCCAGCAAGACCGGTGACGTCGCCTCGATCGCCGCCGCGGTCAGCCCGAGCGTCGTCGAGATCAACGCCACCCTCAGCAACGGCTCCTCCACCGGCTCCGGTGTGATCATCACCAGCGACGGCGAGATCGTCACCAACAACCACGTCATCTCGGGCGCCTCCTCGATCAAGGTGACGACCAGCGACGGCAAGAGCTACACCGCGAAGGTCGTCGGCACCGACAGCAAGAAGGACCTCGCGCTGATCAAGCTGGAGAACGCCTCCGGTCTGAAGGCGGCGACCCTCGGCGACTCCGACGGCATCCAGGTCGGCGACGAGGTCGTCGCGATCGGCTCCCCCGAGGGCCTGACCGGCACGGTGACCAGCGGCATCGTCTCCGCCCTCAACCGTGACGTGACCGTCTCCACCGACGAGAGCCAGGGCCAGCAGCAGCAACAGCAGGGCAGCGGCGGGTGGCCCTTCGAGTTCGGCGGCCAGCAGTTCAACGGCGACACCGGCACCTCGACCACCACCTACAAGGCGCTCCAGACGGACGCCTCCCTCAACCCCGGCAACTCCGGCGGCGCGCTCATCGACGCCAACGGCAACATCATCGGCATCAACTCCGCGATGTACTCGGCGGCCTCGTCCTCCTCCTCGGACGCCGGCAGCGTCGGCCTCGGCTTCGCCATCCCGATCAACACCGTCAAGTCCGACCTGGCGAGCCTGCGGGCCGGCGGATCCGACAGCTGACCATCCACCGCGACAGTCGCACCAGTAGGGAGTACGTCATGATCAAGCAGGTTTCGCACACGGTGACCGGCGTCGGCGCGGCCGACCTCGCTCTGGCCCTCGACGTGGCGTACGAGCTGCACGAGCCGGTGAAGCAGATGCTCGTACGAGCCCCGGAGGTGGCGGCCCCGCAGCTGATGGGCCTGCGCACCCCCGCCACCCGCCCGCACCGCCGCAAGGTCCCGCTGAACCGCCTCACGGCGATGCGCGGCTGATCTCCCGCAGCACCACTCTCTACGCGCGGACCGGGAAGCATGCGAGGCTGAAGGCCTCGTCCCCCGTCCGTCCCACCGCACCCGAGGATCCACGCCCATGAGCCCCGCCGAAGGCGACCGTGACACCCAGCGCATCCTGATCGTCGACGACGAGCCGGCCGTGCGTGAAGCACTCCAGCGCAGTCTCGCCTTCGAGGGCTACGACACGGAGGTCGCCGTCGACGGCGCCGACGCCCTGGACAAGGCGACGGCCTACCACCCCGACCTGGTCGTCCTCGACATCCAGATGCCCCGCATGGACGGCCTCACCGCCGCCCGCCGTATCCGCGGGGCCGGCGACACCACCCCCATCCTCATGCTGACCGCCCGCGACACGGTCGGCGACCGCGTCACCGGCCTCGACGCGGGCGCCGACGACTACCTGGTCAAGCCGTTCGAACTGGACGAGCTGTTCGCCCGCGTCCGCGCGCTGCTGCGGCGCAGCTCCTACGCTGCGGCGGCCGGCGCGGCCGTCGTGGAGGAGGACGAGGCGCTCACCTTCGCCGACCTGCGCATGGACCTCGCGACCCGTGAGGTCACCCGGGGCGGCCGGCCCGTCGAACTGACCCGCACGGAGTTCACGCTCCTGGAGATGTTCATGGCGCACCCGCGTCAGGTCCTCACGCGTGAGCAGATCCTGAAGGCGGTGTGGGGCTTCGACTTCGAGCCGTCCTCCAACTCCCTGGACGTGTACGTGATGTACCTGCGCCGCAAGACCGAGGCGGCCGGCGAGCCGCGCCTCGTGCACACCGTGCGGGGTGTCGGGTACGTCCTGCGCCAAGGCGGCGCGGAGTGAACAAGCTGGTACGGCGCTTCCGGACCCTCCCGATCCGGGCCCGCCTGTCGATGCTGGTCGCTGCCGCTGTGGCGTTCGCGGTGGCGGCGGTGTCGGTGACGTGCTGGTTCATCGTGCAGGGGAAGCTGTACGAGCAGGTGAACGATGACCTGGAACAGGCGGCCCGGATGAAGCCCGGGAACTGGGTGCAGATGCAGAACGCGCTCACCAACTGCACGAAGACCCCTGAGAGTCCGAGGCCGTTCCGCAACCTGTACACCCAGGTGGTCACCTCGGACGGCACCGCCTGTGTGACTGACGACTCCCTCGGCGCGATCAAGGTCACCCAGGCGGACAAGGAAGTGATCAAGAACGGCGCTTCCAACCGAGGCGTCATCCGCAACGGCACAGCTGACGACGGTACGCCGGTCCGAGTCATGACCGTTCCGCAGCCCGCCCAGGACCCCGGCACGGGAGAGCAGTCCTACGTCGCCATCAGCATCGCCGTGTCGCTGGAAGGCACCAAGTCCACCCTCAACGACCTTGCTCTGATCCTCCTCCTCGTCTCCGGCGTAGGCGTCGTCGGCGCAGGCGCAGCCGGTCTCGCCGTAGCCCGCGCAGGCCTCCGCCCGGTCGACAAGCTCACCGAGGCCGTCGAACACGTGGCCCGCACCGACGACCTGAGCACCCGCATCCCCGTAGAGGACGACGCCGAGGACGAGATCGCCCGGCTCTCCCGTTCCTTCAACTCGATGACCGCCTCGCTCGCCAACTCCCGCGAGCTCCAGCAGCAGCTGATCGCGGACGCCGGGCATGAGCTCCGTACCCCCCTCACCTCCCTCCGGACGAACATCGAGCTCCTCACCCGCAGCGAGGAGACCGGCCGCCCCATCCCCGCCGCCGACCGCAAGGCACTCCTCGCGAGTGTGAAGGCGCAGATGACCGAGCTCGCCTCCCTCATCGGCGACCTCCAGGAGCTCTCCCGCTCGGAGGGCCAGCGCGGCGAACGCGTGCAGGTGGTCGCCCTGGAGGACACGATCGAGGCGGCCCTTCGCCGCGCCCGGCTCCGCGGCCCCGAGCTGACGATCAACGCCCACCTGGAGCCCTGGTTCACCCGGGCGGAGCCCTCCGCGCTGGAGCGCGCGGTGGTCAACATCCTGGACAACGCGGTGAAGTTCAGCCCCGACGGCGGCACGATCGACGTCCAGCTGACGCACGGCACACTGACCGTCCGCGACCACGGCCCCGGCATCCCCGAGGACGAACTCCCGCACGTCTTCGACCGCTTCTGGCGCTCCCCCAGCGCCCGCGCCCTCCCCGGCTCCGGCCTCGGCCTGTCCATCGTGGCCCGCACGGTCGAACAGGCCGGCGGCAACGTCACCCTGGCCCGCGCCCACGGCGGCGGCACGGTGGCGACCGTACGACTGCCGGGCGCACCGACGCCTCCCCCCGAGGCGCCCGAGGCTCCGTAGCGCCACGCAGCCGGAGCCCCGTACGGCCCGTTCTCATGAATTTCCGTGAGTTCGGCAACCTTTCCGTCCCAGGCGGCGACCAACCCGCGACCGACACCCCCCACGGGTGGTCCCCTCCTGGAAACGGAACCCGCAGATGAGCGAAGCCCGCCGCGCGCACAGCACCGGCTCCCGCCCCCGGCACCGCAGGCGCCGGACCGCACTCGCCGCAGGCATCCCCCTCGCGCTGACCGCCGCCGGCACCCTCGCGTACGGCACGGACCTGGGCCTGTTCGGCGCCGATGCGCAGACGAAGGCCTCGGCGGCCACCGCCGCGCCCGCGTGGGCCACCGCCTCCGCCGACGGCTTCGCCTCGGTCGACGCGCTGGGCCAGAACGGGACGTACGGCGGCCGGGACGGCAAGACGGTCACCGTGAAGACCCTCGCCGATCTGGAGAAGTACGCGACGGCCACCGAGCCGTACGTCATCGTCGTCGCCGCGACGATCAACATGGACCCGGTCGGCAAGGAGATCAAGGTCCAGTCGAACAAGACGATCATCGGATCCGGGACGTCCGGGCAGATCGTCGGCGGCGGCTTCTTCCTCGGCCAGGGCGTCCACAACGTGATCATCCGGAATCTGACGATCCGGGACGCGTACCAGGGCGTCTGGAACGACAAGGAGCACGACTACGACGGCATCCAGATGGACGGCGCCCACCACGTCTGGATCGACCACAACGACATCCGGCACATGGCCGACGGCCTGATCGACAGCCGCAAGGACACCACCTACCTCACCGTCTCCTGGAACAAGCTCAGCCAGGAGAACAAGGCCTTCGGCATCGGCTGGACCGACAACGTCACCGCGGACATCACGATCCACCACAACTGGATCCGCGAGACCGAGCAGCGCAACCCCTCCACGGACAACGTCGCCCACGCACACCTCTACAACAACTTCCTGGAGGACGTGGCGGGCACGGAGATCAAGTCGTCGTACGGCAACTACGCGCGCGGCAGGACCAACATGGTCCTGGAGAACTCGTACTTCCAGGGCCTGACCAACCCCGTCGTCCGCGACACCACCGCCACCCTCGTCCAGCGCGGCAACGTGTTCTCCGGGACGACCGGCAAGAACGAGAGCGGCGGTTCGGGCGCGGCCTGGGACCCGAAGAAGTACTACGCGTACACCCTGGACAAGACGGCCGATGTGCCGTCGCTCCTCAAGTCCGGGGCGGGCCCGCGCAGTTCCCTCGGCACGACCGCGTCCACGGGCACGAACACCACCAAGGCGGCCACCACGACCCTGATCGTCGCCGCCGACGGCACCGGCCAGTACAGGACGGTCCAGGCCGCCGTGGACGCCGTGCCCGCGAACAACACCGCCCGGGTCGTCATCTCCGTGAAGCCGGGGACGTACCGCGAGGTCGTGAAGATCCCCGCGAACAAGCCGCACGTCACCATCCAGGGCAGCGGCTCCAGCCGCAAGGACACCACGATCGTCTACGGCAACGCGGCGGGCATGACCAAGCCCGACGGTTCCGGGACGTACGGGACGCCCGGCAGCGCCACCGTCTCCGTCTTCTCGGACGACTCCCAGGTCCGCAACCTCACCGTCACCAACGACTTCGACGAGTCCAAGCACCAGGACATCGCCAACCAGGCGGTGGCGCTGCTGACGCAGGCCGACCGGATCGTGCTCGACGGGGTCATCGTCAACGGCGACCAGGACACCCTGGAGATGGAGACCGCCGCCAAGGACAAGCTCGGCCGGGTCTACATCAGCAACTCCTACATCACCGGCAACGTCGACTTCATCTTCGGCCGGGCCACCGCCGTCATCGACAAGTCCGTCATCACGCTGAAGAAGCGCTGGAACGGCACGAGCGCCGGCTATGTCACCGCCCCCAGCACCCCCGCGGGCCGCAAGGGCATCCTGATCAACCGCTCGACGGTCAACGGGGACGTCACCTCGGCCTCCTTCTTCCTGGGCCGCAACTGGCACCCGGGCGGCGACACGACCGTCGACCCGCAGACCACGGTCCGCGACAGCTCCCTCAGCGCGGCGATCAAGTCGACCCCCTGGTCCGACATGGGCGGCTTCTCCTGGAAGGACGACCGCTTCGCCGAGTACAAGAACACCGGCGCCGGCTCGGGAGCCGCGAGCAGCAACCGCCCGCAGCTGACCGACGCCCAGGCCGCCGGCCAGGAGGTCGCGGACTGGCTCGGCGACTGGACGCCCTCGGCCTCCTGATCCCAGCCCAGCCACACCCCTCTGCCAGCTCAGCCACAGCCCTCCGCCCCACCGTGAAGGAATGGTGAATCAAACGGTGAGGGGAACGGAAACGGGCACCACGACGAACGCGGCGGGCAGGATCCTGCTCGCCGACGACGACGCGGACATAAGGGAAGGCATCGGCAGACTGCTCAGGTTCGAGGGCTACGAGACCGTCCTCGCGGACGACGGACGGCTCGCCCTCGACCTGATCGCGGCCCCCGGCAGCGCACCCGACCTGGTCCTGATGGACGTCACCATGCCGGGCCTCGACGGCCTGGCCGCCACCCGCCGCATCCGCGCCTCCGGCTCCACGGTCCCGATCCTCATGATCACCGGCCGGGGCGCGGTCGGCGACCGTATCGTCGCCCTGGACAACGGCGCCGACGACTACCTGATGAAACCCTTCGCCGTCGAGGAACTCCTGGCCCGGGTCCGCGCCCTGCTGCGCCGCGCCACCCGCCGCACCCCCGCGCCCCCACGCCCCTCGGCCCCCGACACCCTCAGCTTCCTCGACGTCGTCATGACCCACTCCACCCGCACGGTCACCCGAGCGGGCCACCCGGTCGACCTCACCCGCACGGAGTACACCCTCCTCGAGTACCTCCTGCGCCACCCCGCGAAGGTCCTCAGCCGCTCCCAGATCCTCCACGACGTCTGGGGCTTCGACTTCGAGCCGACCTCCAACACCCTCGACGTCTACGTCATGTACCTCCGCCGGAAACTGGAGATCGGCGGCCTCCCCCGACTGATCCAGACGGTACGGGGGCTGGGGTACATGCTGCGGGAGGGCTGAGCGGCCCCGGTTCCCACAGCCTCGGTCCCCGGTTCCCACAGCCTCGGTCCCCGGTTCCCACAGCATCGGTCCCCGGTTCCCACAGCATCGGTCCCCGGTTCCTACAGCCTCAGGACCAGGGTGTCCTCCGCCAAGTGATGCCTGGTGGCGGGGATGGTGGGCCACGGCTCGGTGAGGCGGGCATAGGGCGGGCAGTGGGTGATCAGGTCGTCGTGGGTGCCGGCGGCCAGCAGACGGCCCTCGTCGATCACGAGGATGCGGTCGGCCTCGGGGGCGAGGCTGAGGTCGTGGGTGATCATGATCGTCGTACGGCCGGACATCAGACGGCGCAGGGGCTGGACGATCCGGCGGGCGGCCACCGAGTCGAGGCCGGCGGTGGGTTCGTCGAGGACGAGGACCGGGGCCGCGCGGAGCATGGCGCGGGCGATGGCGATGCGCTGCAGTTGGCCGCCGGAGAGGGCGGCCGTGCCGGGGGCGATGGGGGTGGCGTAGCCGTCGGGGAGGGCGGTGATGAAGGCGTGGGCCGCCGCCGCCCGGGCCGCGTCCTCGATCTCCTGGTCGGTCGCGCCCGGCCGGCCGCAGGCGATGTTCTCGTGGATGGTGCCGTTGAGGACGAGGGTCTGCTGGGGGAGCAGGGCCACGTTCTCGCGGAGGAACTCCAGGGGTACGTCGGTGAGGGGGACGCCGTCCAGCGTGATCACGCCCGCGTCGGGGTCGTAGAAGCGGGTGAGGAGCTTGGCGAGGGTGGACTTGCCGGCTCCGCTCGCGCCCGTGACGAGGATCAGTTCGCCGGGGGAGGCGGTGAAGGTCACGTCCGTGAGGGAGGGGCGGGGGGTTTCGGGATAGGTGAAGTCCACACCGTGGAAGGCGAGGTGGCCGTGGACCGGCCAGGTGGGGACCGGGGTGGCCGGGTCCTCGACGGCCGGGCGCGCGTCCAGGATCTCGGCGATGCGGTCCGCGCCCGCCGTGGCCGCGGTGACCGTCAGACCGAGTTGGCCGAGGCTGCGGACCGGCGGGTAGAGGTAGCCGATGAAGGCGGCGAAGGCGAGGAGGGTGCCGAGAGTCATCCGGCCGGCGGAGATCTCCCAGACGCCCAGGCCGATCACCGCGAGGACGCAGAGGGTCTCGACGACCTCGACGAACTGCTCGTACATCTCGCTCAGCCGCGCCCCGCGCACGCTCGCCCGCATCCAGGCGCGAGCCTCGCGGTCCAGGCGCCGCTCCTCGTCGGCACGGCGGTTGTACGCCTGGGTCAGCACGACGTTCCCGAGGGACTCCTCCACCACCGAGGTGATCGCGCCGTCCGCAGCCCGTTCGTCGCGCGAGGTCTGCTTGATGCGGCTGGAGAAACGGCGGGCGGCCAGGAGGAAGAGGGGGGCGAGGAGGAAGGTGGCCAGGGCCAGGTCCCAGCGCATGTACAGGGCGGCGGCCGAGTAGAAGAGGGCGGAGAAGGCCGCGGAGACCGTGCCCACCACGCCCGACACCACCAGTTGCTCGATCGCCTCCACGTCTCCCGTCAGGCGTTCCACCAGGTCGCCCTGGCGGTGCTGCTGGAAGAAGTGCGGTGGCAGGCCCTGGACATGGGCGAACGTGCGGGCGCGCAGACGCAGGACGAAGCGTTCCGCCGTCCAGGTGGCGAGCGAGTTGCCCAGGTAGCCGACGAGCGCGCCCAGCACGGCGACGCCCAGCCAGGCGCCGGCCGGTTCCCAGAACGCGGCGAGCGAGCCCTCCTTCAGAGCGTTGTCGGTGAGCTGGGCGAACAGCAGGATGGAGGCGGTCTCGGCGAGCGCGGAGACCACCACGCAGGCCACGATCACCAGCATCCAGCCGCGGTCGCCGCGGGTCAGCGGCCAGAAGCGGCGGAAGGCCGCACGGGCTTCCCTCATCGTCGGATCCTTCCGTGCATGACGGAGGCGGGGCCACCGGTGGTGACCCCGCCTCATGGCGTCCCGTCAGCCCTGGTGCGCGACCGGGCGGCGCTTCGGCGCGGGCTGGGCGGCAGCCTTCTTCTTGGCGGCGGGCTTGCAGTCCTTCTTCGCGGCCTTCGCCGCCTTGGTGCCCTTCGCGATCGGGGCGATCTTGTGGAAGCTCATGGGAATTACCTCTCGTTCTGCCAGGCGTGGATTACATGGTTTTTATTTGTCGCAGGTTTGCAACAGTTTCTGTTGCAACTCAGTTCTTATGGGAGATGGGGCGGCGCTTCTGGGCCGGCTTCGGCGCCTCCTTCTTCTTGGCGGCAGGCTTCGGCGCGGGGGCCGGGGTGGTCTTGCGGGCCTTCTTGACCGGGGCGATCTTGTGGAAGCTCATGACGTTCTCCATTCGTAGTGTTCGCGCTCTTCGCTTTCGCGTCGTTCGCTTTCGACATGGAAAACATTACGGGACGCCCGGCGCGGAAAAAGCCAATTCCGCTGAGACCTCGATGAATTACGGCTGAGACAAGTTTTCAGGCGGATACGGGAACCAATCCGGGACTCACACAGGTTTTAAACACAGGTCCGGAAACACAGGTCCGGAAACACGACGAGGCCGCCGCGTCGATGACGCGGCGGCCTCGTCGAACGAGAAAGCGGGCTACCGCACGATCGTGATCCGGTTCGCCACCGGCGGCGCGATCGGGCTGGTCGCCGAGGAGTTGGCGGTCAGGTACTGCTCCAGGGCCGCGAGGTCGTCCGTGCCGACCAGGTCGTTCGTGCCCTGGCCGAGGGTGGTGAAGCCGTCGCCGCCGCCCGCGAGGAAGCTGTTGGTGGCGACGCGGTAGGTGGCCGCGGGGTCGACGGCCGCGCCGTTCAGCCTGATGGAGTCGGTGACGACCCGGTCGGCGCCGGTCTTCGTCAGGTCCAGGGTGTACGTCAGGTTCGCGGACGGCTGGAGGATCTTCGGCGCGCTCGCGTTCGTCCCGCTGACCTGCTCCTTGAGGACCTGGATCAGCTGGGCGCCGGTGAAGTCCTGCAGGTTCACGGTGTTGGAGAACGGCTGGACCGTGAAGCCCTCGGCGTACGTCACCACACCGTCGCCCTCGCTGCCCTTGGCCGCGTAGGTGAGGCCGGCCCGGACACCGCCCGGGTTCATCAGCGCGAGGTCGGTCCCGGCGTCGAGGCCCTTGCCGTACGCCAGCTGCGCGTCCGCGATCAGGTCACCCATCGGGGACTCGGTGCCCGTGCTGGGCACGTCGGCCGAGATGTAGCCGATGGCGCGGTTGCCGATCGGGGCGGCGAGCGTGTTCCACTTGCTGATCAGCTCGGTCATGTCCGGCGCCTTGGCGACGGTCCGGGTGACCACGTGGTTCGCCGACTTCACGGACGTCCGCGCGATGTCACCGGTGAAGCGGTCGTACGTCAGCGTGGTGTCCGTGTAGAGACGGCCGAAGGACGCGGCCGAGGTGACCATGCGCGGGTTGCCCGCCGGGTCCGGGATGGTGCACACGTACGCGGCGTGGGTGTGACCCGTCACCAGCGCGTCCACCGACGGGGAGATGTTCTTCGCGATGTCCACGATCGGGCCGGAGATGCCGGCACCGGCGCCCGAGGAGTCACAGTTGTAGTTGTACGCGCCCGACGCCGGCAGCCCACCCTCGTGGATCAGCGCCACGATCGACTTCACGCCCTGGCGCTGCAGCACCTTGGCGTACTTGTTGATCGTCTCGACCTCGTCCTTGAACTTCAGGCCCTTGACGCCCTCGGCGGACACGACACCCGGCGTGTCCTCCAGGGTCACCCCGATGAAGCCGATCTTGACGTCCTTCTTCTTCCACACCCAGTACGGCGCGAGGACCGGCTTGCCGGTCTTCTCGCTGAGCACGTTGGCCGCGAGGTACGGGAAGTCGGCGCCCTTGAACTTCTTGTCCGTGTAGCAGCCGGCCGTCGGGTGACAGCCGCCGTACTGGAGCCGGGCCAGTTCCTTCGCGCCCTCGTCGAACTCGTGGTTGCCGACCGAGGTGACGTCCAGGTCCAGCTTGTTGAGCGCCTCGATGGTGGGCTCGTCGTGGAACAGGCCCGAGATCAGCGGGGAGGCGCCGACCATGTCACCGCCGGCCGCGGTGATGGAGTACGCGTTGTTCTTGCGGGCCTCGCGCAGATGGGTGGCGAGGTACTCGACACCGCCCGCGTCGATGGTCTTCGTCGTGCCGTCCGCCTGAAGCTCCGTCACCCGGCCGGACGAGCCCGACGGCGGCTCCAGGTTGCCGTGCAGATCGTTGAACGACAGCAGCTGCACGTCCTGGTAGCGGCTCGGCAGCGGCTTGCCGTGGTGCGCGTCGTGGGCGTCCGCCGGGAGAGCGGCGGCCAGCGCACCCGTGGTGGCGAGCGTGGCGGCGGCCGCGAGCAGACGGTACGTACGACGTCTGCGACTCGGGTCCGGCTGGGATGTGGCTGGCATGCGCCCCCCTGTGAATCGGCTGAGGTAGGTGGCCCGTCCGGCGCAGCCTAGAGTCAACGCGCGTAGCGCGACAGGGGGTTCCGGGTTACAGCCTGGTTTCCCTTTGCCCTTCCCTTTGCCCCCACTTTGCGGCGCCCTCCCTTTACCCTCGTACGCATGACCAGCGACGACATCGCACGGCCCCACGGCTCCCGATCCATCGAGACCCTCACCGAGCTCTCCCCCGAACAGACCGATGCCGTCCTCGACCTGCTCGCGGAGGCCGCCCACGCGGACGGCCAGCAGGCGGTGTCCGAGCAGGGCCGACTCCAACTGCGCGGGGGTCCCCGCGACGGCGTCTCCCATCTGGTCCTGACCGTCGGCGGCGAACTCGTCGGCTACGCCCAGCTGGAGGACACCGACCCGATCGAGGCGCCGGCCGCCGAACTGGTCGTCCACCCCTCCCACCGCGGCCACGGGCACGGCCGCGCCCTCGGCGCCGCCCTGCTCGCCGCCTCCGGCAAGCGGCTGCGGGTGTGGGCCCACGGCGGCCACTCCGCCGCCCGCCATCTCGCCCAGGTCCTCGGGCTGACCCTGTTCCGCGAACTGCGCCAGCTGCGGCGGTCGTTGACCGACCTCTCGCTGCCCGAACCGGTGCTGCCCGAGGGGGTCACCGTGCGCACCTTCGAGCCCGGCCGGGACGACGCCGCCTGGCTCGCCGTCAACTCCGCTTCCTTCGCCCACCACCCCGAGCAGGGATCCCTGGTGCAGCGCGACCTCGACGACCGCAAGGCCCAGCCCTGGTTCGACCCCGCCGGCTTCTTCCTCGCCTTCCGGGGCGAGGAACTCATCGGCTTCCACTGGACCAAGGTCCACGCCGAGGAACAGCTCGGCGAGGTGTACGTCCTCGGTGTCGCCCCCGGCGCCCAGGGCGGCGGCCTCGGCAAGTCCCTCACCACGATCGGCCTGCGGCACCTCGCGGGACAGGGACTGCCCACGGCGATGCTCTACGTCGACGCCGACAACAAGGCGGCGGTGGCGGTGTACGAGGGTCTGGGGTTCGTCACCCACGAGACCGACCTGATGTACCGGACGGAGACGTGAGGCGGGTCCGGTGACCTGCGTCGGCGCTTGACCGGCGTCAGTGCTTGACCGGCGTCGGTGCTTGTCCGGCGTCAGTGCTTGACCGGTGTCTGCCGCCTGAACACCGCTCCCGGTCCGAGCGGCTCCCGGGTCCACAGCGCGCACACCGCCAGCGTCACCCCCAGGACCGCCGCCCATCTCAGCTGGGTCGGCTCCCACCAGGGGTCGGCCGGTGTGGCCAGCAGTCCCCAGCGGTTGGGGGTCAGGACGGCCACCGCGCTCGCCGTGAGCAGGCATATCGCCGTGCTCCTGCCCACCTCGGGGGAGTCCGTGAGACGGACGGCGACCGTGGCCAGGGCCAGGGCGGCCGTGGTCATCGCCGCTGCCTGCAGGGTGACCGGGAGAAGCGGGGGGCGGGTCGACGACGGTACGAGGAGGAGGGCCGTCGCCCACCACAGGGCGGTCAGGGGCAGCACCATCGCCAGGCGCAGGACCGTCCGGAACGGGCGGGCCGTCGGGGTGGTCGCGCTGGTGTTGCGGGCCGGGTCGTCAAGGAGGAAGGCCAGGCCCAGAGCGCCGGAGAGCGCCGTGAGCCGCAGGACGAACAGGCCCAGCTCGGTGCCCGGCGCGTGGTCGGGGAGGCGGGTGGTCGCCGCGAGCAGCAGCCCCACCGCGCCGGCGGTCGTCAGGGCCCGCCGGGGCAGGGTGCGCCAGACCGGCACCAGCAGCGAGCGGAGCAGCACCGCCGTGTCTCTCCTCCCCGCCACCGCTCCCGCGGCTTCGGCTCCCGCGGCTTCGGCTCCCGCGGTCTTCCCTACTTCTCGCACTTCTCCGCCTCCTTCGGTACCGGGACGCCCAGCAGCTTCGCGGCCTGGGCCGTGGTCGTCGACGGGGATGTCAGTTCCGTCCAGTGGGTCTTGACCCGCTCGGTGATCTCGGCTCGGGGGCGGTCCAGGAGCTCCCGGACGACCTTCGTCTGCGCCGCCGACAGAACGAACCCGTTGGTGGGGGCGAGGATCACGTCGGAGCCCTCGATGCTGTCGTTCAGCCGGACGTCCTGGAAGGTGGCCAGCGGGGTGGGGTCGGCGCCCAGGGCCAGCCACATGATCGTCACCGCGCGGGCTTCGTCGCAGAGTTCCTCGGTGGTCGCCTCCTCGGTGCCCGTCACCAGGACGGTGGCGACTCCGACCGCGAATTCGGGGACGCGGTTGCCGCCCCAGTGCGTGCCGACCGTGACCTCGCCGGGCGTGGACAGCGCGGTGAGGGAGGTGTCCTGCTCCACACCGCCGGTGACGTCGATGCGCTGGCGGATCGTCAGCGGCCTCGTCGACGCCGTGCCGCCCGCCAGGGACCGCACGCGCCGGACCACGCCGGACCAGTCGTCCCGTGTGCCGTTCCACTCGGGGAACGAGCAGTACGTCGAGCCGTCGTCCTTCGTGCAGGACTGGACCTTCAGCGGAGTCTCGGACGCCACCTTGCGGGCCGTCTCCAGAGCCGCCGTGTGGGGCACCTGGCCGATCACGCCGGCCACGGTGGTCGCGAGGGCGAGCGCCGTGGCCGCCTTGACGGCGCGGGTGCGACCGCCGGTCAGGAGCAGGCCCGCGCAGGCCACCGCGGCGCACAGACCGAGCAGATAGAGGGCGTGCCAGCCGGCGGGGCGGCCGAGCAGGTCGGAGGGGACCGGTTCGCCGCTGGGCAGGGAGTTCAGGGTGATCGGGCTGAGCCATTGCCAGGCCCAGCCCTTGCCCTGGGTGGCGAGCTCGGAGGCGACGACCATGACCAGGTAGAAGGCGATGACGAACAGTATGGGAGCGAAGGACGACGGGAGCACACGGGCCAGCAGCACGCCCACGATCCCGGCCAGCAGGACCGTGAGGGGGCCCACCGCCAGTTCGCCGAGCGAACCATGGCCGATCGCGCCGGGCTTGAGCGCCTCCCGGGTGTACTGCACGAGGACGAGGACCGCCGTGAGCGCCGCGAAGGGCACCACGGACAGGATGTGGGCGAGGGTGCGCCGCCACGGGTCCATGGCCAGGACGTCGAACTGCTGGACCGTACCGTGCTTCCGGGACCGCAGCGCGGCCGCGTTCACGCAGACGAGAACGGCGAGGGCGAACAGCGGGGGCACCGCCTGGGTGTCCCGGTCGGCCATGTTGAGGATCGGGTAGTCGTCCATGCCCTCCTGCCGCACCATCTGCAGGATGACGAGGAAGAGGTAGAGGACGAAGAAGAAGAGGATCTGGATCTGCGTCAGCAGATCGCGCGTCTCGAAGCGGGCCAGGGCGAGGACCGCCCGGAAGCGGTTGCCCTCGCCCGGCTGCCCCAGGTCGGTGGCGGGCGGCTCGTCGAGCGGGGTGGCCGGGGGGCCGGCCGGCGTGGCCGGGGCAGCGGGGGTCGCCGGGGTGCGGCTCATGCCGTCACCTCCGCGCTCTCGCCGTCCAGGGCGAGCAGATAGCCGTCCTCCAGGGTGGGTTCGAGCAGGTCGGCGCCGGCGGGCGGGTCCCCGATGTTGCGGAAGGTGCCCATACCGGTGCGCCAGCCCGCCAGCGCGCCCGGCGCGCGTTCCCCGCTGCTCCAGACCCGGCCCGCCGCGCGGGCGGTCAGCTCGGCGGGGGTGCCCTCGAAGCGGATCCGGCCACCGGCCAGGACGACGACACGGTGGCAGAGCATCGCCACGTCCTCGGTCTGGTGCGTGGACAGCAGGACCGTGCGGCCCTCGCCGGCCTGGGCGATCAACTCCCGGAACCGCATGCGCTGCTCGGGGTCGAGGCCGACGGTCGGCTCGTCCAGGACGAGGAAGCCGGGGTCGCCGACCAGCGCGGCCGCCAGCGCGACGCGCTGCCGCATACCGCCGGAGAGCCGCTTGAGCCGCTTGCCGCGCACGTCGGAGAGGTCGACGGCGTCCAGGACACGGCGTACCTCGCGGTGGCGGGCTCCCCGGTCGGTCAGCTCCTTGAGGATCGCCACGTAGTCGACGAACTCGAAGGCCGTGAAGTCCGGGTGGAAGCCGGGGGTCTGGGGCAGGTAGCCGAGATCGCGGCGCAGGGCGAGGCGGCCGGCGGTGGTGCGGGGGTCGTGCCCGAGGGCGGTGAACCGGCCGTCGTCGGCCGGTACGGCCGTGGCCAGCACCCGCAGCAGGGTGGTCTTCCCGGCGCCGTTGGGACCGAGCAGCCCGGTGACGCCGCGTGTCAGCCTCAGGGAGACGCCGTCGAGGGCGCGGGTGCCGCCGAAGCGCAGGGCCAGCCCGTCGGCCCGCAGCGTGCTGGGCTCGGTGAGGGGGTCGATGGTCACGCGGGGCTCCTGAAGGTCCTGAAAGTCCTGGAAGGGCGAGAAGACGGGGAGGCGAGCGGGGCGGAAAAAGGCGAGGAGGGAAGGGAAGGGGCCGGGGAAGGTGCCGGCGAAGAGGGTGCGGGGCGGGGCGGTCTCATGCCGTGCCGCCGGCCGCGAAGCCGCCCATCGGGCGGGCGTCGAAGCGGTCCCGGGCCTGGTAGAGCAGCAGGGCGGCGACGACCGTCACCCCGGCGGCGGCGGACTGGCCGAGCACGGTGAAGGGGGCGAGCGTGCCCGCCGTGTGCGCCTGGGTCTGCAACACGACCAGCAGGGTCAGCCAGGCGCCGCCGACCAGGGCGGGCGCGAGGACCGGGCCCAGCCGGGCGGAGAGCGCGAGGCCCGTGGTGGTGAGGGCGAGGGCGGGCAGCAGCCAGGCCAGAGCCATCAGTCCGTACCCCGGGAGGGCCAGGGTCGCCATACCGTTGAGCGCGAGGCCCGCGGTGAGGACCGCGACCGTACGGATCATCAGCAGGCGGAAGCCGTGCAGCGGGGCGACGACCGCCATCTCGTACGTCGGGTCGAGGGCGGGGCCGTAGGACAGGGCGACACCGGCCAGCGGGAGCAGCGGGGCGAGCGCGAGGAACAGCGAGGGCACGTCCGCGACGCGCACCGCCAGTACCGTCATGACCAGCAGGAACAGCACCGACAGCAGCCAGGAGCGGCGCAGCACCGGCGTCGCCGTCAGCAGCCGCGCGGTGTGGTCGGCCACGCCCATCCGCACCAGCAGCCGCTCCGTCAGGCTCGGCCGGGGGGCGTCCAGTTCGGCGTCCAGCCGCTCCCAGCCGGCGTCCAGCGCGACGGGGTCGGCGGCTGCCGTGAGCCGGGCCCGGCACTGCGCGCACCGGGTGAGGTGGGTGTCCGCGGACCACAGCAGGGGCGGCGCCAACTCGCCGAGGGCGTAGGCCCGCAGATCGTCCTCCGCCACATGCCATGTCATACCTGTGCCTCCCTCGGTCATGCCTGTGTCTCCCTCGGCTGGTGCCGGTCGGTACCCGCGCCCGGTCGGGCGCCGGCCGCTGCTTCGTACGGGCCGTCGTGCGAGTGGCCGTGCGGGCCGTCGTGCGAGTGGTCGTACGGGCCGTCGTGCGAGTGGTCGGACGAGCCGTCGTGCGAGTGGTCGGACGAGCCGTCGCACGAGGCCGGGTGGTCGGCCGGGTGGTCGGCCCGGTGGTCGGCCCGGTGGTCGGCCCGGTGCCATCTCGCGTGTTCTCCCGCGCGGGCCGCGGCCTCCGCCTGCGCGTACCAGCGCAGGGCGGTGTCGCCCGTGCGGCCGGTGCGTCGCAGGGGCGGTCGGCTGCCGCGCGCCCCGTCCACGATCCGCGTCATGCCAGCGCCTCCCGCAGTTGCTTGCGGGCGCGCAGGGCCCGCGTCTTGACCGTGCCGGGCGGGATGCCGAGCAGAACCGCGGCCTCCCTGGTGGTGAGCCCGTCGATGACGGTCGCCTGCAGGACGGCCCGCAGCTCCGGCGAGAGGCGGGTGAGTGCCCCGGCGAGATCCCCGTGCTCCACCCCCGCGAGCACGCGTTCCTCCGCCGAGACCTCGTCGCGGTGGCGCAGGCGGGACAGGGTCTGGCGCAAGCGGCCGCGCGCGCCGTCGCCGCGCAGGGCGTCGACCAGCCGGCGCGCGGCGATGCGCCACAGCCAGCCCGCCACGTCGCCGTCCTCGCGATAGCGGGCGCTGCCCCGCCACACCGCGAGGAACGTCTCCTGTACGACGTCGTCGACTATCCCGGCGTCGGCGCAGCGGCCGCGCATCCGCGCGGTCAGCCACGGCGCGAACCGCCGGTACAGCTCCTCGAAGGCGTGACGGTCCGCGTCTGCCGCGATGGCCCGCAGCAGCTCCCCGTCGCTTCTCGTTTCGCTCACAACCCCTCATCGGTCCGGCCACGCCGATCGGTTCACGATCCGGCCCAAGAATTTTCCGCGAACCGCACCGCCCTCGGCCCCACCCCCTCGACCTGGCCTTTCGCCCCGATGCCCGTCCGCCTCAGGGCAGTTGCACCGCCGACGGGGCACATCCCGATCCGACGTCCGGGCTTCTCGATCTTGACTTCCCGCCCCCACTTCCACCACCCTTTCACTACTCAATTAGTGAAAGGGTGGTGCCGAGTGGTCGAGTACCGCATCGACCGGCACAGCGGCGTGGCCACCTACGTCCAGATCGTCCAGCAGACCAAGCAGGCCCTGCGGCTGGGCGTGCTGCGGCCCGGGGACAAGCTGCCCACCGCCCGCGAGGTCGTCGAGGCGACCGCCATCAACCCGAACACCGTGCTGAAGGCGTACCGCGAGCTGGAGCGCGAGGGGCTGGTGGAGGCGCGGCGCGGGCTCGGCACGTTCGTGCGGCGCGGACTGAGCACCGCCCCGGCCGACTCGCCCCTGCGCACCGAGCTGGACGCCTGGGCCGTACGGGCCCGGGACACCGGCCTGGACCGCGAGGACGTGGCCGCGCTCTTCACCGCCGTACTCGAAGAACACTTCGCCCCACCGGACGAGGGTCCGGGCACACCGCACGAGCGACCCGACCCGCCGGGCGAGGGACCGAGCACGCCGGCCACCCGCACCACCCGCACCACCCCCGACGGCTTCGCCGCCCCCACCGCCGTCGTCGCCCCCCAGTCCCCCGCTCACCCGAAGCGCCCGCACCCCAAGGGAGACCCCTCATGACCGATCTCGCCATGACCGATCTCGCCATGGCGGCCACCGCGCTCGGCAAGCGATTCGGCCGGCGTGGGGGCTGGGCGCTGCGGGACTGCACGTTCCGGCTGCCCGCCGGGCGGGTCTGCGCCGTCGTCGGACCGAACGGGGCCGGGAAATCCACGCTCCTCTCCCTCGCCGCCGGGCTGCTGGCCCCCACCGAGGGCACCGTCGCCGTCCTCGGCACGGACCCCGCGTCCGCACGCGCGCGTGTCGGCTACGTCGCCCAGGACAAGCCGCTGCACCCGCAGCTCACGATCGCCGAGACGCTGCGCATGGGCGCACATCTCAACCCTGGCCGGTGGGAGGCCTCGGCCGCCGAGCGGATCGTTTCCGCTGGGAATCTCGACCCCAAGCGCAAGGTCCGCGCGCTCTCCGGCGGCCAGCGCACCCGGGTCGCCCTCGCGCTCGCCCTCGCCAAGCGGCCCGAGCTGCTGCTCCTGGACGAGCCGATGGCCGACCTGGACCCGCTCGCCCGGCACGAACTGATGGGCGTCCTCATGTCCCAGGCGGCGCAGCACGGGACGACGATCGTGATGTCGTCACACGTGGTCGCCGAGCTGGAGAACTCCTGCGACCATCTGCTGCTGGTCGGCGGCGGCCGGGTCCGGCTGGCCGGGGACATCGACGACCTGCTGGCCGCGCACGCGCGCGTGAGCGCAACCGCCGAATCGGCTGACGGGCTCCCCGACCTCTCCGCGCACACGGTCGTCGAGTCCCGGGTCACCGGCCGCCAGCTCACCGCGCTGATCCGTCCGGCCGGCCGCCTCGCCGACGAGTGGCGCACCTCGGCCCCGTCCCTGGAGGAACTCGTCCTCGCCTACCTGCGCAACCCCCAGGCCGCCTCCCTCACCCCCACCGCACCCGAGGAGGCCCTGACGTGACCCCGGCCTCCGCCACCACCGGCCCGCTCAGACACCCCCTCCCCTCCGCCCTCATCCCTTCCGTCCCTGTCCCTTCCGTCCTCGTCCCTTCCGTCCTCGTCCCTTCCGTCCTCGTCCCCTCCGCCCTCGTCCCTTCCGTCCTCGTCCCCTCCGCCCTCATCCCCTCCGCCCTCGTCCCATCCGCCCCCATCCCCTCCGCCCTCGCCCCTTCCGCCCCCTCCTCTTCCGCCCCCTCCCCGTCCGCCCCCTCCCCGTCCGCCCCCTCCCCGTCCGCCCCCTCCCCGTCCGCCGCTCAGGAGGCCGCCGTATGACCGCCGTCGCCAACCCGCGAACCGGCGCCCCGCAGGAGTCCGCCGCCGAGGCCCTGGCCCCTGGGGCCTCCTGGGGCACCGCCCGTACGGTGCTGCGGCTGCACCGCACCGCGCTCGTCCTCTGGACGCTCGTCGTCATCGGCCTGAGCGGCTTCCTGGTGTGGCTCGGCACGGTCGCCGCCGACGACGAGCGCGCGGCGATGGAGGCCTGCGACCGCGCGGGCCAGGACCTCTGCGACACGACGTTCAGCGGCTGGTCCGGCTTCGCGAGCGGCATGGGTCTGATCGGCCTGTTCCTCACCTACTCCTTCATCGCCGTGGCCGCCTTCGCCGGCGGCGCGCTGATCGGCCGCGAGCTGGAGAACGGCACCGCGCACCTCGCCTGGACCCAGGGCATCAGCCCCGTCCGCTGGCTCACCGCCAAGCTCGCGGTCCCCGCACTCGTCCTGACCACGAGCACCACCGCCCTGGTCCTCCTGCACCGCTGGGTCTGGGACGGCAACAGAGATCTCCTGTACGACGACTGGATGGGCGAGGCGTTCCCCACCCGCGGCCCGGCCGCCGTCGCGTACGTCCTGTGCGCCCTCGCGGTCGGCGCGCTCAGCGGGTTCCTGCTGCGCCGCCCGCTGCCCGCCCTCGCCGTCGCCACCGGCGCGACCTGGGCGCTCTCCTTCGTTCTGGCGCTGTACCGCGGCAGCCTGTGGCCCACGGTGACCAGCACCTCGACGACGGACGGGGAGCCCTACCTCCCCGACTCCGCCTGGCAGATGGCGAGCGGCGCCCTGGTCCACGGCCGGCCCGCGAACGTCGAGTACTGGCGGTGCGAGGGCGGTGACGCCGAGATGCGGCGCTGCCTCGACGATCTCGGCGTCACCGGCTACTACACCTCCTACCACCCCGAATCCCACTACTGGCCGCTCCAGCTCATGGAGACCGGGATCGTCCTCGCCGTCGCCGCCCTGGCCACCGCCGCCGCCTACTGGCTGGTGCGCCGCCGCACGGCCTGAACCGGGGGCAGCCGGGGTAAGCCAGGGGTGCGTACGTCCCTCCGCGGGGGAGACGGCCGTACGCACCCCCGGCACGCCCGCGGCACGCCCCGAACGCTCCCCGGCACACCCGCGGCGCTCCCCCGCCACGCCCGCGGCGCTCCCCGGGCACTCCCCCGCCACGCCCGCGGCGCTCCCCGGGCACTCCCCCGCCACGCCCGCGGCGCTCCCCGGGCACTCCCCGGCACGCCCCCGGCACGCCCCCGCCACGCCCCCGCCACACCCCGGGCGCTCCCCCCAACACGGCGTCCCGGCACCGACCCCCGCGAGCCGCCCCGCGATATCCCGCACGCCATGTCTCCGTAACCACCGGTTAAGACGACCTTGCGACGCTCGGCGAATGAAGCCCGCCGTGCCCGAGGCCTCGCCGCCCTCCGAGGGGAACGACCCCGACGGGCAGCCCGCCATGCTCCCGCCTGCACGTTCTGACGCGCCCGTATCGCTGCTGGCGCGGAAGAATGGGTACATGAGCCAGTCACATGCCCCCCAGGCCGATGTCCAGCACGCGCAGCCCTCCGTGGGCTCCATAGCCGCGCACCGCCCGCACACCGTCGCGGCCGCGGTCTCCGATCTGGAACCCGACATCGACGCCGACCTCGACGCGTACGAGGAATCGCAGGCCGACGGGGTCCGGCTCCCCCAGGGCCGCTTCCTCGACCGGGAGCGCAGCTGGCTCGCGTTCAACGAGCGGGTGCTCGAACTCGCCGAGGACCCGAACACACCGCTGCTCGAACGGGCGAACTTCCTCGCCATCTTCGCGAGCAACCTGGACGAGTTCTTCATGGTCCGGGTGGCCGGATTGAAGCGCCGTATCGCGACGGGCGTGGCGACCCGCTCCGCCTCCGGGCTGCAGCCCCGCGAGGTGCTGGAGATGATCTGGGCCCGCTCCCGCGAGCTCATGGCCCGGCACGCCGCGACCTACCACGAGGACATCGCCCCCGCGCTCGCGGAGGAGGGCATCCACCTGGTCCGCTGGAGCGAGCTGACGGAGAAGGAGCAGGCCCGCCTCTTCACGCTCTTCCGGCACCAGATCTTCCCCGTCCTCACCCCGCTGGCCGTCGACCCCGCGCACCCCTTCCCGTACATCTCGGGTCTCTCGCTGAACCTCGCGGTCGTCGTACGCAACCCGGTGAGCGGCCACGACCACTTCGCGCGCGTCAAGGTGCCGCCGCTGCTGTCCCGCTTCCTGGAGGCCTCCCCGGGCCGGTACGTCCCCATCGAGGACGTCATCGGCGCCCACCTGGAGGAGCTGTTCCCGGGCATGGAGGTGCTGGAGCACCACGCCTTCCGGCTCACCCGGAACGAGGACCTCGAGGTCGAGGAGGACGACGCCGAGAACCTCCTCCAGGCCCTGGAGAAGGAGCTCATGCGGCGTCGGTTCGGCCCGCCGGTGCGCCTGGAGGTCGAGGAGTCCATCGACCGCAAGGTGCTCGACCTGCTGGTGCGCGAGCTGAAGATCTCCGAGGCGGAGGTCTACCCGCTGCCCGGCCCGCTCGACCTCACCGGTCTCTTCCGCATCCACGGCCTGGACCGGCCCGAGCTGAAGTACAAGAAGTTCATCGCCGGCACGCACCGCGACCTCGCCGAGGTGGAGTCGGCCTCCCCGCCGGACATCTTCGGCGCGCTGCGCAGCCGCGACGTGCTGCTGCACCACCCGTACGACAGCTTCTCCACCTCGGTCCAGGCCTTCCTGGAGCAGGCGGCCGCCGACCCGGACGTCCTCGCGATCAAGCAGACCCTGTACCGGACCTCCGGCGACTCGCCGATCGTGGACGCGCTGATCGACGCGGCCGAGTCCGGCAAGCAGGTCCTCGTGCTGGTCGAGATCAAGGCCCGCTTCGACGAGCACGCCAACATCAAGTGGGCGCGCAAGCTGGAGGAGGCCGGCTGCCATGTCGTCTACGGCCTCGTCGGTCTGAAGACGCACTGCAAGCTGTCCCTGGTGGTCCGTCAGGAGGGCGAGACGCTCCGGCGTTACAGCCACGTCGGCACCGGCAACTACCACCCGAAGACGGCCCGGCTCTACGAGGACCTCGGGCTGCTCACCGCGGACCCGCAGGTCGGCGCGGACCTCTCCGACCTGTTCAACCGGCTCTCCGGCTACTCGCGCCGCGAGACCTACCGCCGTCTCCTCGTCGCCCCCAAGTCGCTGCGGGACGGACTGATCTCCCGGGTGGAGAAGGAGATCCAGCACCACCGCGCGGGGCGTCCGGCGTACGTCCGCATCAAGGTCAACTCGATCGTCGACGAAGCCCTGATCGACTCCCTCTACCGGGCCTCCCAGGCGGGCGTGCCCGTCGACGTCTGGGTGCGCGGCATCTGCGCGGTGCGCCCCGGGGTGCCCGGCCTGTCGGAGAACGTCAAGGTCCGCTCGATACTCGGCCGCTTCCTGGAGCACTCCCGGGTCTTCTCCTTCGGCAACGGCGGCGAGCCCGAGGTGTGGTTCGGCAGCGCCGACATGATGCACCGCAACCTCGACCGCCGTATCGAGGCCATGGTCAGGGTCGTGGACCCGGCCCACCGGGCCGCACTGAACCGGCTGCTGGAGACCGGCATGTCCGACGCCACCTCCTCCTGGCACCTCGGCGCGGACGGCGAGTGGATCCGGCACGCGACCGACCCGGACGGCCAGCCCCTGCGCAACGTCCAGGAGATGCTCATAGACGCCCGGAGGCGCCGGCGTGGCACAGCAACACCATGACCTGACGGACCCCGCGGCCGGGCCCGGTGTCGTCGCCGGGCCCGTGACCGGGGACGCCCTGGCGGGCTATCTGCGGGCCCAGGCCACGGACTTCCTCCGCGCGCTGCGGCTGCACCGGGAGACGGGAGGCGGTACGGCGGCGGGCGGAGCGGCGGCGGCCGGCCCCGCCGCGTCCCCCGGTGCGCCGGGCGGCGCGCAGGACGCCGTCGACGCGGCGCGCGCCCTGCGCCGTACGGCCCGCCGGATCAGCGGCAGCCTGCACACCTTCCGTCCGCTCCTCGACCCCGAGTGGTCGGAGCAGATCCGCCCGGAACTGGCCTGGCTCTCGGGCACGCTCGCCCTTGAACACGCGTACGAGGCCCGCCTGGAGCGCCTGCTCCTCGCGCTCCACCGTCTGTCGGGGTCCACGGCGGTCCCCACCCAGACACCGGGCGCCCCTGACACCGGCGTGGCCGCGGGCGGTCGTACCGCCGGGGCGGCGCCCGTCCCGCACCGAGCGGCATCCGCCACCGGCGGCACCCGCACCACGGCTCCCCCCGACCGCGGCAATCTCACCGTCGGCGCCGCGAAGGCGGGCGCCCTCCTGGACCGCCAGCTCACCCTGGCCCGCACCCGCGCCCACAGCACCGCCCTCCAGGCTCTCGGCTCCTCCCGCTTCCACGCGGTCGCCGACCAGGTCGCGGTCCTCGCCAGCGAGGTCCCCCTCACCCCCGCCGCGCCCGGCACCGACCTGCACCCCCTCGCCGCGGCCGCCGAGGAACGCCTCGCGGACGCCGTCGCCGCCCTCCCGCTCCTCACCGCGGGCAGCCCGTACAACGCGGAGGCCCTGATCCACGGCCTCTCCCCCGACCCGGCCCCGCACCCCCAGGACGCCCCCTGGCACCAGGTCCGCCTGCTGCTGCGGCTGCACCGCTACGCCTGCGAGGTCCTGCACGGCCCCGGCGCGCCCCTGGACGTGCGGCTGCTCACCGCGGGCCAGGCCCTCGACCGGCACCGGGACGCCTCGGAGGCGTCGGCCGCCGCGGCCCAGGCGGCCCGTACACCCCGGATCGCGCCGGCCACCGCGTACGCGCTCGGCGTGCTGCACGCGGACCAGCGGCATGAGGTGGAGGCGGCGCGGTACGCGTTCCAGCACTGCTGGCAGAAGCAGACCGTCGGCAGGCCGTAGCCCCGCCGCGCGGCGGGTCGCACTCGGTGGACACCTCGCCGTAAGCCACAGGACAACACCGCGTCAACAGGAGGACGGGCGACCGGGAAGACATCAGGACAGGACGTCGGAAGTCGGATGAGCCAGGCGGTGAGGACGAAGTGAGTTCCCCGAACCGGACCCCCTTGCAGACCCCCGTGCAGGCCGCGGGCTGCGTCCTGTGGCGCCGTTCGCAAAGTGGCGGTCAACTGGAGGTGTGCCTCGTCCACCGACCGAAGTACGACGACTGGTCACACCCGAAGGGCAAGCTCAAGCGGGGGGAGGACCCGCTGGAAGGCGCCCTGCGCGAGGTCGAGGAGGAGACGGGGTACCGGGCCGCTCCCGGAGCGGTGCTGCCGAGCGTGAGCTACTACGCGAACGGCCGGCCCAAGCAGGTCCGCTACTGGGCGGCGGAGGCCGTCTCCGGCGTTTTCAGCCCGAACGACGAGGTAGACCGCCTCCTTTGGCTGCCGCCGACGGCGGCCCGCAGCCGCCTCACCCAGCCCCGGGACCGCGAGCTGGTGGACGCCCTCATCAGCACCTTGCGCCACACCTGACCCGGGACCCCGCTGTGTCCCCAACGTAAGCGTTCCGTGACCTAACCGGGCCTTCCCCATGGGTTCACCCGCCGTTCACTCGCGCCCGTAGGCGCCTTCACCTGATCTGCCTAATTTCGGCCTTACCCGGTGCGGTGCGCGGTCCGACGACCACGCCCATGCCACCCATGGCTTTCGCACGCCGCCGAATTCAGGACGGCGGCTACTGGAAGGATCTCCCTCAAGTGAAGCTTCAGCGCATGAACCGGCGGGCCCTCACCCTCGGTGCTCTCGCCGTCTCCGGCGCCCTGGCCCTCACGGCGTGCGGCTCCGACGACACGGGCTCGAGCGGCAACAGCAGCAGCAGCTCCTCCGCGACCGCCGCCGCCGGTTCGATCAAGTGTGACGACGCCAAGGGCCAGCTCCTGGCCGACGGCTCCTCCGCGCAGAAGAACGCGATCGACGCCTGGGTGAAGAACTTCACGCAGGCCTGCTCGGGTGTCCAGGTGAACTACAAGGGCTCCGGCTCGGGCGCGGGCGTCACCGCGTTCACCCAGGGCCAGGTCGCCTTCGCCGGCTCGGACTCCGCGCTGAAGCCCGAAGAGGTCACCGCCTCCAAGTCGGTCTGCTCCGGCGGCCAGGGCATCGACCTGCCGATGGTCGCGGGCCCGATCGCCGTCGCGTACAACGTCGCCGGCGTGGACGACCTGGTGCTCGACGCCTCGACGATCGCCAAGATCTTCGACGGCAAGATCACCAACTGGAACGACGCCGCGATCAAGAAGCTGAACCCCAGCGCGAAGCTTCCCGACCTGAAGATCCAGCCGTACCACCGCTCGGACGAGTCGGGTACGACGGACAACTTCACCAAGTACCTGATCGCCGCCGCCCCGAGCGACTGGAAGTACTCCGGTGGCAAGGCCTGGCAGGCCAAGGGCGGTCAGTCCGCCTCCGGTTCCTCCGGTGTCGCCCAGGGCGTGAAGCAGACCAGCGGCGCGATCGGCTACATGGAGCTGTCGTACGCCAAGGACGGCCTGGGTGTCGTCTCGATCAACACCGGCGCCTCCGCCCCGGTCAAGGCCTCCTCCGAGGGCGCGACCAAGGCCGTCGCCGCCGCTCAGGTCGTCGGCACCGGCAGCGACCTGTCGCTGAAGCTCGACTACACCACCAAGGCCGACGGCGCCTACCCGATCACCCTGGTGACGTACGAGATCGTCTGCGACAAGGGCAACAAGGCCGCCACCCTGCCCGCCACGAAGGCGTTCCTGACCTACATCGCCTCCACCGAGGGCCAGGGCATCCTCTCGGGCATCGACTACGCGCCGATCCCCGACGCGATCATCTCCAAGGTCCGTACCACGATCGACGGCCTGAGCTGATCTGAAGGTGCGGTCCGGCACCGGGGAGACCCGGACCGGACCGCACCCGTCCGGTGCACCGCCGCCAGGGGCCGCCCGAAGGCCGGCCCCGCCGGAGCCGCCCACACCCGCAGCGGCTCCGCAGACCGGAGATCCCGATGGACATATCAACGCAGAAGACAGGCGCCGACGGTGCGCCCCCGCCCCACGACAACGTTCCCCCCACGACCTCCGCCAACGGCCCCCACAAGCGCGCGGCCCGCGGCGCCACCCGACCCGGCGACCGGATCTTCCTCGGTCTTTCCCGCGGGTCGGGCATCCTGCTGCTGGTGATCATGGCGGCGATCGCGGTCTTCCTGGCCTACCGCGCCTACCTCGCCATCAGCAAGGACGAAGCCAACTTCCTCACCGCCTTCGAGTGGAACACCAACCTCGTTCCGCCGAAGTTCGGCATCGCGGTCCTCGCCTTCGGCACGATCGTGTCGTCGATCATCGCCATGGCGATCGCGGTCCCGGTCGCCGTGGCGATCGCGCTGTTCATCACGCACTACGCCCCGCGCCGCATGAGCGGCCCCATCGCGTACGTGGTCGACCTGCTCGCCGCCGTCCCCTCCATCGTGTACGGCCTCTGGGGCGCCCTCATCCTCGTCCCGCACATGGACGGCCTGTTCGGCTGGCTCAACGACTACCTCGGCTGGACCGGCATCTTCTCCTGGGACCAGGGCGCGCCGCGCTCCATGCTGACGGTCGGCATCCTCCTGGCGATCATGATCCTGCCGATCATCACCAACGTGAGCCGCGAGGTCTTCCGCCAGGTCCCGCAGATGCACGAGGAGGCGGCCCTGGCGCTCGGCGCCACCCGCTGGGAGGTCATCCGCATGGCGGTGATCCCCTTCGGCCGCTCCGGCGTCATCTCGGCCTCCATGCTCGGCCTCGGCCGCGCGCTCGGCGAGACGATGGCCGTCGCCACGGTCCTCTCCCCCGACTTCGACATCCACGCCAGCCTGCTGAACCCCGGCGGCGGCACCTTCGCCCAGAACATCGCCAGCAAGTTCAACGAGGCGACGGAATACGGCCGTGACGCGCTGATCGCCTCCGGTCTCGTCCTCTTCGTCATCACCCTGCTGGTCAACGGCGCGGCCCGCATGATCATCGCCCGCCGCAAGGAGTACTCGGGGGCCAACGCATGAGCCACGCAACAGCAGTCGCCGACAAGCGCCCCAGCACGCTGCGCGGCGCGAGCCTCCCGAACTGGTCCCCTTGGGCGATCGCCGCCGGGTCGATCGTCGTCGCCGTCGGGATCGGCCTGGCCGCCGGCCTCGACAGCAAGGTCCAGTGGGGCCTGCTCGCGGGCATCTTCTTCCTCCTCGGCACGTACGGCATCGCCGCCAAGGTCGAGGGCCGCCGCCAGGCGAAGGACCGCATCGCGACCTCCCTGGTCTGGGTGGCGTTCATCCTGGCCGTCGTCCCGCTGGTCTCCCTCCTGTGGACCACCATCGCGCGCGGCGTGAAGGTCCTGGACATCTACTTCCTGACCCACTCCATGGGCGTCGTCGCCGACTCCGAGCCGGGCGGCGGTATCTACCACGCCATCATCGGCACCCTGGAGCAGGTCGGCCTCGCCACCCTGATCGGCGCCCCGATCGGCATCCTGACGGCGATCTACCTGGTCGAGTACGGCCGCGGCGGCCTGGCGAAGGCGGTCACGTTCTTCGTCGACGTCATGACGGGCATCCCGTCGATCGTCGCGGGCCTGTTCATCCTCAGCCTCATGCTGATGTTCGACATGCAGCCCTTCGGCTTCGCGGGCTCCCTCGCGCTGGCGATCCTGATGATGCCGGTGGTGGTGCGCTCGACCGAGGAGATGCTGAAGCTCGTCCCGAACGAACTGCGTGAGGCGAGCCTGGCGCTGGGCGTCCCGAAGTGGCGCACCATTCTGAAGGTGGTCGTCCCGACCTCGATCGGCGGCATCATCACCGGCATCATGCTGGCGATCGCCCGTATCGCGGGTGAGACGGCCCCGGTCCTCCTGTTGGTCTTCGGCAACCCGTTCATCAACAACAACCCCTTCGAGGGTGCGCAGGCGTCTCTGCCGCTGTACATCTACCAGCAGTACTCGCAGAGCGCCGGTTCCACGGCGGCGTACGACCGTGCCTGGGCGGCCTCGCTCACGCTGATCGCCTTCGTGATGATCCTCAACCTCGTGGCCCGGGCCATCGCCCGCTGGAAGGCCCCGAAGACCGGTCGCTGACGCGGCCCCTCAGCTCAGCGACCGAGACGGAAGTGAAGTAGTAACCATGTCCAAGCGAATCGATGTAAGCGGGCTCACCGCCTACTACGGCACCCACAAGGCGATCGAGGACATCTCGATGACGGTCGAGCCGCGCACGGTGACGGCCTTCATCGGCCCTTCGGGCTGCGGCAAGTCGACGTTCCTGCGCACGCTGAACCGTATGCACGAGGTGACGTCGGGCGGCCGGGTCGAGGGCAAGGTCCTGCTGGACGACGAGGACCTCTACGGCGCGGGCGTCGACCCCGTGGCCGTCCGCCGCGAGATCGGCATGGTCTTCCAGCGCCCGAACCCGTTCCCCACGATGTCCATCTTCGACAACGTGGCCGCGGGCCTGCGCCTCAACGGCAACTACAAGAAGTCGCAGCTCTCGGACGTCGTCGAGAAGTCCCTCAAGGGCGCGAACCTCTGGAACGAGGTGAAGGACCGCCTGAACAAGCCGGGTTCCGGCCTCTCGGGCGGCCAGCAGCAGCGTCTGTGCATCGCCCGCGCCATCGCGGTCGAACCGAAGGTCCTCCTGATGGACGAGCCCTGCTCCGCCCTGGACCCCATCTCCACCCTCGCCATCGAGGACCTGATCGGCGAGCTGAAGGAACGCTTCACGATCGTCATCGTGACGCACAACATGCAGCAGGCGGCCCGCGTCTCCGACCGCACGGCCTTCTTCAACCTCGCCGCCGTCGGCCAGCCCGGCAAGCTGATCGAGATCGACGACACGGAGCGCATCTTCTCCAACCCGTCCGTCCAGGCCACCGAGGACTACATCTCGGGCCGCTTCGGCTGACAGCCTCGGCGGCCTCACCCCATCGAGGCCGCCACCGGACCCCTCGCGGTGCTGCATGGCGGTGCCACCGCGAGGCCACAAAGGGCCCGCCCCCCGACTGCCTCGGGGGGCGGGCCCACATGGTTTTCCGAAAGGGGCTGCCCTGGCAGAGGCGAAGTGAGCGGGGCCTGCACAGGGACGGGGGCACGGAGAAGAGGCGAACCTGGGGATCGGAGGGGCGGAGGAGGGGCAAGCCCAGGGACCAGAGCGGCGGAGGGAAGACGAGCCCAGGAAGCAAAGCGGCAGAGGCGGGACGAGCCCGGGGACCAGAGCGGCAAAGGCGGGACGAGCCCAGGCACCAGAACCCGGCAGAGGCGGGACGAGCCCGGAAATCAGAACAGGTAGTTGGGTCCAACGTGCCCCCCAACACAACGCCCACCCCTCAACAAAGCGAGACGGGTGGGCGGGTGGGCGAGGGGGGTGCAGGGGCGGAGCCCCGCCGGGGTCCGGGGCGGAGCCCCGGGACGACGCCCGCCTCTCGGCCGACCGAGACGGGCGGGCGGGTGGGCAAAAACCCCGCGCCTACAGAAACGCCAGATTCACCACCCAAAACGCCCCCGCAGCAACAAGCGCAGCAGCCGGCATCGTAATGAACCACCCCAACACGATGTTCTTCGCCACACCCCACCGCACCGCATTGACCCGCTTGGTAGCCCCCACCCCCATGATCGCCGAAGTAATCACATGCGTCGTGGAAATAGGCGCCTTGAACAGAAACGCCGTCGTGAACATGATCGACGCCCCGGTCGTCTCCGCAGCGAACCCCTGCGGCGGATCCAACTCAATGATCTTCCGCCCGAGCGTCCGCATGATGCGCCACCCACCCGCATACGTCCCCAGCGACAACATCACCGCACAAGCGACCTTCACCCACACCGGAATCGGATCATCGGCCCCCTGCACATCCCCGATGACCAGCGCCATCACCACGATGCCCATCGTCTTCTGCGCATCCTGCAGACCGTGCCCCAGCGCCATCCCCGCCGCGGAGACCGTCTGCGCTATCCGGAACCCCCGCTTGGCCTTGTGCGGATTGGCCCGCCGGAAGATCCACAAGATCAGACACATCACGAGATAGCCGCCAACGAGCCCCACCACCGGCGACAGGAACATCGGAATCACGACCTTGTCGAGCACCCCGGACCAGATGACATCCGTCCCGCCGGCCAGCGCCGCCCCCACCATGCCGCCGAACAGCGCGTGGGACGAGGACGAGGGCAGCCCGAAGTACCAGGTCACCAGATTCCAGACGATCGCCCCCACCAGCGCGGCGAAGAGGATCCCCATCCCCGTCGACCCCTCGGGCGTCTCGATGAGCCCACTGCTGACGGTGTGAGCGACCCCACTCCCCAGAAAGGCCCCGGCGAGATTCATCACCGCGGCCATCGCCAGCGCGGCCCGCGGGGTGAGCGCCCGCGTCGACACCGACGTCGCGATCGCGTTCGCCGAGTCGTGGAAACCGTTCGTATAAGTGAAACCGAGCGCGACACAAATGGTCACGACCAGAGCAAAGGTGTCCATGAAGAGCTCAGGACTCCTTGACGGCGATGGTCTCCACCGTGTTCGCCACATGCTCGAACGCGTCGGCAGCTTCCTCCAGCACGTCCACGATCTGCTTGAGCTTCAGCACCTCGATCGCGTCGTACTTGCCGTTGAAGAGATGGGCCAGCAGCTTCCGGTGGATCTGGTCGGCCTGGTTCTCCAGCCGGTTGACCTCGATCCAGTACTCGGTGAGGTTCTCCATCGTCCGCAGGTTGGGCATGGCCTCCGCCGTCAGCTCGGCCGCCCGCGCCAGCACCTCGATCTGCTGCTCGACCCCCTTGGGCAGATCCTCGACGTTGTAGAGGACGACCAGGTCGACGGCCTCCTCCATGAAGTCCATGATGTCGTCGAGGGAGGACGCGAGGGAGTAGATGTCCTCACGGTCGAACGGCGTGATGAACGAGGAGTTCAGCTGGTGGAAGATCGCGTGTGTCGCGTCGTCACCGGCGTGTTCCGCGGCCCGCATACGCTCTGCGATCTCGGCCCGGCCGGCGGTGTCCGCCCCGAGCAGTTCCATCAGGAGTTTCGAGCCCGTGACAATGTTGTCCGCGGACGCGGCGAACATGTCGTAGAAGCTCGTCTCCCTGGGGGTCAGACGAAAGCGCACTTGGGGTCCTCGGGATGCATCGGTTTCGGTCAGCCGGTGGCCAGGGTGATGCTAAGCGCACCATCCGGACATGGCTATCGGGCCGTCCCCCAGTGTCACCCATCGGACAACGTGATCAGCACGGGGGCTTCAAGGGTCCTGTACCCGGCAAAGTTCGTTACGATATACCCGGCAGGGGTATATGTCCGTAACGGGAGGACGCGATGACGACGACACAGGCCACCGAGCCCACCGACCCGGCACCCGCCGGGGACGTGCCGCACGTCACGCACGGCTACCACAAGCAGAAGGACGAGCACCTCAAGCGCCTGCGCCGGATCGAGGGCCAGATCCGCGGCCTGCAGCGCATGGTCGACGAGGACACCTACTGCATCGACATACTCACCCAGGTGTCCGCCTCCACCAAGGCCCTGCAGTCCTTCGCCCTGCAGCTGCTGGAGGAACACCTGCGCCACTGCGTCGCCGACGCGGCCCTCAAGGGCGGCGACGAGATCGACGCGAAGGTCGAGGAAGCGACCAAGGCCATCGGCCGGCTACTGCGCACCTGACGCGGCCCCGTCCAGCTCCTCCCCCACCCGCAGCACCTGGTCGATGCTCTCCAGGCTGAGCCGTTCCTCCCCGGCCGCCGAAGCCGCGATGATCAGCTCCCCGCACAGCTCGATCTCGGCGAGGGCCACGTGGTCCTGAACTGCCGTACCGCCGACCGGAGCCACGCGCATCACCTCGTCTCTGCAGTCACCGGCTTCCTAGAGTAGGGAGCGGTGTACACGGCGCGCATGGCACGGACGGGCTAGTCCTTGCGCGGGCCCCGGGCCGTCAGTCCTCCGCGATCCGCCCCGCGTAGATGTCCCGGGCCGCCGGCAGCCGTACGTCGGCGGGGGCCCCGAAGTCGTACAACAGCGTCGTCGACGCCACCGCCACGGCCTCCGCCTGCCGCCCGTTGACGAAGCTGAACCGGTGCCTGACCTTCCGGATCCGCCCCGCGTCGTCCAGATACACGTCGAACGGCACCCGGGCCGTGGCGAACCCTTTCGCCGCCGCCGCCAGCGCCCCCCTGCTCCCCGCCGAGGCCCCCTCGGCCGCCACCGCCAGATCCGCGGTCCCCCGGTAGTGCCGCACCGCCGTACCGGCGACCTCGGTCCGCCCCAGGTACGTCGCCGTACGCGCCCCCCGCAGCACCTCCGCCGCGGCGAACGGATCCGTGGCCCCGCCGGTCACCAGGTTCCCGTCGGACAGCGTCGCCGTCTCCACCCGGACCCACTTGTCGTCCGGGACCCCGGCCCCGCGGTGCTTCATGAACAGCGCGCCCGGCGCGAGCAGTTCGGTGATCGGCCGGTGCTCGCTCGTCCCCGCCGGATCCTGCGGCAGCACCACCCTCAACCGCCCCTGCTGCCGGCGGTAGTCGTAGACCCCCTCGCCCCGGATGGTCACCCGGGTCCCACCGGTGGCCATCTCCATCGACGTACGCGCCTTCGAACTGCCCGCCTCCCGCAGCGCGTCGGCGGCCCCGCGCAGCAGCTTCACCGCGTCGCCGCCCCGCGCGTCCACATCACCGGCCGCCCCACCCGCGGCCCCCGCGCCGGAACCCCCGGCCGTGCCCACGCACCCCCCGGCCACCAGCCCGGCGGCGACGACCACCGCACCGCTCCACCCGCGCCGTCTGTACCACCGCTCCGCCATCGTCTGCCTACCCCCAACCGGTACGTCCGTCACGGGTCCCCCTGTCGTCCCGCCTAACGACAGCCGCGTGCCCCCGTCACGCGCCCCACCCCCCGCGCGACCGCCGAACGGGTCGTTCCGGTACTCCGCACCGGCCCTACGTGGTTCTTACGATTCCTGGGTAACGTTGTCTGCGTGACGCAGCAGGACGGCTCGGCCCCTCCCCGTACCGACGGGGAACACTCCACCACGACCGTCGAGCAGGGCCGGTTCTGCCTGGCCCGGTGCACCTGCGGCTGGCGCGGTCCGGCCCGCAGAGCGAGAAGCCTGGCCCGATCGGACGCCGAAGGACACGCCCGCGGCTGACGTCACCGTTCCGTCACCGCCGTCGCCCACGGGAACCCGTGGCCCCGGGGCCCCGTCTCGCACGATGAAGCCGACCGGCCGCGGGATGCCGACCGGCCGAAGCACACCCACAGGCAGGCTCAGGGTTGCCGACAGACTCGACGATGCCGACAGGCCGACGGAAGGCGCAGAACATGGAACGGCGTACGTTCATCGCGGGCGGCGCGGCCGCGGTCGCGGCGGTCACGACGGCGGCGTGCAGCACATCGAAGGGCAGCGACACGAGCGCCTCCGGCGATGACAGCGCCACCGGCCTCACCTCCCTCACCACCACCGCCGGCTCCACCCCCGCGAACTGGGCGGCGCTCGCCCGTGACCTGGACGGCACCCTGGTCCGCCCCGGCGACGCCTCCTGGACGACGGCCCGCCGGCTCTACAACACCCGCTTCGACAACCTGAAGCCGGCGGCGGTCGCGTACGTCGCCCACGCCGACGACATCCGCACGGTCCTCTCCTACGCCCGCGCCCACCGCACCAAGGTCGCGATCCGCAACGGCGGCCACTCCTACGGCGGCTGGTCCTCCGGCGACGGCCGGCTGATCGTCGACGTCTCGAAGCTGAAGACGGTCCGCGCGAGCGGAGGCTCGGCCGTCGTCGGCGCGGGCGCCAAGCTGATCGACGTCTACCGCGCCCTCGCCGCGAAGGGCGTCACGATCCCGGCCGGTTCCTGCCCGACGGTCGGCGTCTCGGGCCTGGTCCTCGGCGGCGGCCACGGCGTGGTCTCCCGCGCCTACGGCCTGACCTGCGACAGCCTCACCCAGGCCACGATCATCACGGCCGACGGCAAGCAGCTCGTCACCAGCGCCACCCAGAACAAGGACCTGTTCTGGGCGCTGCGCGGCGCGGGCAACGGCAACTTCGGCATCGTCACCGAACTCCGCTTCAAGACCCACGCCGCCCCGCAGGCCGTGACCGGCTATCTCACCTGGCCCTGGGCGAAGGCGGCCGCGGTGATCAAGGCCTGGCAGGAGTGGGGCCCGTCCCAGCCGGACGAGATCTGGTCCTCCCTGCACCTGGAGAACTCGGCGGGCGGCACCCCTCGGGTCGCCGTCGCCGCCTTCTGCATAGGCACCTACGGCCAGCTCCAGAACGCGGTCGACCGCCTCGCCGACCGGGTGGGCGCCCCCGCGTCCTCGGTGTCCCTGCGCCGCAAGGGCTACGAGGAGGCCATGGAGGCCTACGCGGGCTGCTCCTCCTTCTCCTCCGACGCCCAGTGTCATCTGCCCGGCTCCACCCCGGGCCGCTCCCCGCAGGGCAAGCTGGGCCGGGAGACGTACACGGCCCGCAGCGACTTCTTCGACCGTTCCCTGTCCTCGGCGGGCATCCAGACCCTGCTGAAGGAGATCAAGGCGGTCCAGGGCGGCGCCGGCAGCATCGCGCTGACCGCGCTGGGCGGCGCGATCAACCGCGTCTCCCCCACGGCCACGGCCTTCGTGCACCGCCGTTCCCGGATGCTGGCCCAGTACATCGTGTCCTGGCGGGCGGGTACGACGGGTTCGACGGCCCAGTCCTGGCTGAACACGGCCCACAAGGCGATGCGGCCGTACGCCTCGGGCGCCGCCTACCAGAACTACGCCGACCCCACCCTCACGAACTGGCGCAAGGCGTACTACGGCGACGCGCTCCCGCGCCTGACCCAGCTGAAGAACCAGTACGACCCCACGGGCTTCTTCACCTACCCGCAGGCCCTCTGACCTCAGGCGGCGAGATCCCGCTCCTCGGCAGGAGCCCCGGAGCGGGCTCCCGGAATGAACGCGTCCCGGGCCCGCTCCCGCGCACCCCTGCTCCGCACGACCCACCCCGCCCGGGGCGACCGCTCGACGGCCTTCATCAGCGGCGTGAGCGCCAGCGAGGCCAGCGGCGACAGCAGCAGCGCGACGGCGGTCCCGAGCGCGAACCCGCCCACCACATCGGTCGGGTAGTGCACACCCATGTAGACCCGGCAGAACCCTTCGAGCAGCGCGATCCCGATCCCGACGAGCCCGAACCGCCGGTTGGCGACGAACAGTCCGACGCCCATGGCCATGGTCAGCGTCGCGTGATCACTCACGAACGAGTAGTCGGTCTTCCCGGAGACGAGAACCTCGAGCCCTTGGTGATCGAGAAACGGCCGGGGTCTCTCCACGAATCCCCGTATGGGCACATTCACCAGCACCGCGATGGCGGCGGCGAGCGGCGCCCACACCAACGCGGCGACGGAGGAGGCGGCCTCCTCGGCCCCCTGCTCCTTCCGCCGCCCACTGGCCCAGCACCACAGAATCAGCACGACCATGGCGAGGAGCAGCCCGTACTCCCCCACGAACTCGACGATCCGGTCGAACCAGTGGGGTGCGTCCTTGGCGAGCCCGTTGATGTCATAGAGCAGGTCGACGTCGGGGTTCGACCCGGAATCGGCGAGTCCAGCCATGGTGCTGCGGCCCCTTCGTCATGTTCTGCCCAGCGCATCTCTCATGCGCACGCCTCAACAGGAACGCACGGCCCCGGTTGATACGTTCCACTCTCCACTGAATGATCACTCAGACGTTATCGAAGAGAGATACAAAGCCGCAGCTCAGGGGGATTTTCCCGGACTGTCTCAGACGTTCGCCGGGAGCGCTTTCGCGCCATCCTCGGTCACCCGGGTGGCACCAAAGTACTCAGCCGTGTCGATGGGATCAAACCGGATCACGGCACCCGTGTAAGGCGCGTCGATCATGTACCCGCCGCCCACGTACATACCCACGTGATGGATGGCCCGGGAGTTCCCGAGATCGGTCGAGAAGAACACCAGGTCCCCCGGCAGCAGTTCACTGCGCTTGGGATGCGGCCCGGCGTTGTACTGGTCGTTGGCGACCCGGGGCAAGGTGATCCCGACACTCTCGTAGGCGGCCTTGGTCAACCCGGAACAATCGAACCGTCCCCCCTGGTCAGCCGTCCCGTTACCACCCCACAAATAGGGCGTGCCAAGCTTCTTCTGAGCGAAGTAGATGGCCCCGGCGGCCTGTTCGGACGGATCGACACGGGAGACGGGCGCGGCGAACGACTCCTCGAGAGTCGTGATCGTCTTCACGTAGTTCTGGGTCTCGCTGTACGGCGGCACACCGCCGTACTTGATCACCGCGTACGCCCCCGCGTTGTAGGCGGCGAGCATGTTCTTGGTGGCGTCCCCGGGAACGTCCTTCACATACGAGGCGAGCTGGCAGTCGTACGAAGCGGCCGATGGAATCGCGTCATTCGGATCCCATACGTCGCGGTCGCCGTCGCCGTCGCCGTCGATGCCGTGCGTGGCCCACGTTCCCGGAATGAATTGCGCTATCCCCTGCGCGGCGGCGGCGCTCTGCGCGCGCGGGTTGAACCCGCTCTCCTGGTACAACTGCGCGGCGAGCAGGGCGGGATTGATGGCGGAGCAGAGATTGCCCCATTTCTGCACGATCGCGCTGTAGGCGGCCGGCACGGCCCCCTTGGCCAGCGACTTGCTGCTGCCCCCCACGCCGTTCACCATGTTCCCGGCGACGATGTACACACCGACGACGAGCACCATCATGAAGGCGGCACCGGCACCGACTGCAGCGGTCGCCACGATCCATGCCTTACGCACCGTCAACCGCCCTTCGCCGCCCGGGAGTCCACCCCGGCCAGTGTAGAGGCGGGCCCGCCTCTCGTGGTGATCATGTGCAGGGCGGACTCCGATAAACCCATCGTCAAGCCCACCCCAACAGCCACCCTTGTCCTCCCCATCCACGGCCATGATTCGGCAACGTCGGCACCGCGTACCGGACTCGGACATACGTTCCAAGCCGTGAACGCTGACCACACCCCCCACAGAACCGCGACCGCCCGCCGTTCCCTGTTGCGCGGTCTCGCCGGTGCCGTGACCCTGGGCGGCGGGCTCGCTCTCGGAGCGGCCCCCGCCTCCGCCGCATCGCACGGTGCCAAGGCCCCGACCAGCCCTCGTCCCACGACCGCCGACGAGGCCCTGCGCGAGCTGGCCGCGGGCAACCGCCGTTGGCGCAGCTACTGCGAGCGGCATCCCGACGAAACCCCGGCCGTCCGCCAGAGCCTGACGACCGGCCAGCACCCCTTCGCCGTGATCCTCGGCTGCATCGACTCCCGGGTCCCGCCCGAGCTGGTCTTCGACCAGGGCCTCGGCGACCTGATGACCGTCCGGACCGCCGGCGAGGTGCTCGACGAGGCGGTCCTCGGCAGCGTCGCCTACGGCGTGCTCGAACTGGGCATCCCGCTGGTCATGGTGCTCGGCCACCAGTCCTGCGGCGCCGTGAAGGCGGCCGTCCAGGCGGACCTGTCCGGTGAGCCGCTTCCCGCCCACATCCAGTACCTGGCCGACCAGATCGCCCCGAACATCGACCGCACGAAGGAGGGCGACGCCCGCGTCGACTCGACCATCGACGCCAACATACGAGCCGTCCGCTCCCGCCTCGCCGCCGAACCCGACCTCGCCGCGAAGATCTCCACCGGCGCACTGACCGTCGTGGGCGCCCGCTACGAGCTGACCACGCAGCTGGTCCACCGGGTCGACCGGTAGCAGCCCCTACGGGTCGGAGGCCGCGTCCCCGTACAGCTCCACGGCCTCCGACCCCAGCACCACGCTGTACGAGATGTCCGCGGTCGCCCCGCCCTGCTCGTGCCCGCCGAGGACGCCCACGATCTGCCCGTCCCCGTTCACCCACGGGCTGCCGCTGGTCCCGCCCGTGAAGTCGGGGCATTCGATGCGCTGTTGGGTGGAGCTGTGGGCGACGGGCCGGTTGACGCAACGGATCGGGACCTCGCGGGAGGTGGGGTACCCGGTGACCGTCACGGCGGTCGCACCGGTGGTCGTACGGGCGGCGAGCCGGTTGCCCCCCACGACGTCCTCGATCCCCTTGCCGTCCGCCCGCGCATGCACCGTCGCGAACGCCACATCACTGTCCTCGTCCTGGCCCTTCGCCCACCCGTCGGGCAGGAACACCCGGGCGACCTGCCAGACGCCGTACGGCGCCTTGCCGTCCCGATACCCCGGTACGAAGACCATCTCGCCGCCCCCGCCGAGGCAGTGCGCGGCCGTGACGAGGAGGTTGCGGTGGGGGGAGTGGACCACGGAGGCCGTACAGAAGTGGGCGCCGGTCGGACGGCCGGCGTCCGCCGCGGCGAACAGCGCGCCGACCCGCGCCGCATCGGCCGTCGCCGCGGCCACGGTGGTCACCCCCAGGGGCCCCGGCCCACCGTCGGCGGCCGCCTCGGAGGCGGAGGTGACGGCCACGGCGAGCAGCACGACCGTACCGAGCAGAGCGTTTCGCTTCACCGGCTTCACCGGACCCACTGTGTCCCACAAAGGTGAGAGAAGCATCAGGTGCTTTCCCTGTGGCCTTTCCCTGTGGCCTTTCCCTGTGCCCGACACTAGGGGCGTTCCCTGGCCCGTATTTCCCACAACGGAAGCCCACCATGCCTGACATCCCCGAGGTCCCCGAGGTCCCCGAGCGCCCCGAGCGCCCCGTCATCCCCGTCGACCTCACCTGGATCCGCGCCGCCCCGCCGGAGGCGACCGGGCCCGGTCCCTGGATCGAGATCGCCTTCGGCGAGCGGGACGGGGACGACGACGGCGAGGCGCCCGTCTACCTCCGTGAGACCAGCGCCCCGGACAACGTGGTCACCACCAACCGCCGCAAGTGGGACGCCTTCGTCCTCGGCGTCCAGGCAGGGGAGTTCGACCACTTCGTGGAGGGCGTCGAGCTCGGCGAGTGACCGGGCGGGGCGTTGTCAGTGGGGTGCCGTACGGTTCGAGACATGACCCGAACCGCCCGCCTGGTCGCCACCCTCGACGCCCCGCTCCCGGACCCGGACGCCGCCACCGTGGAGCTGGTCCGGCTGCGCGGAGGGCGTACGGCGCTCGTGCAGCGCGGCGACGACGAGGTGGTCGTACAGCCGCTGGACGACGCCTTCCAACCGCTGGAGCTCATACGGTTCCCGGCCCCGTGGACCCAGCGCTTCGGCACCTGCGCCGTCTCCCCCGACGCCGACGTCGTCGTCTTCGCGGGCACACACGCCCTGCGCGCGGTGGCCCCGAGCGGCGCCACCCTGTGGGAGATACGGCACGGCTGCTGGGGCTGCCCCGCATCGCACGACGCGTTCGAGGAGTACGCGACCGACGGCCGGCACACGTACCCCGAGGGCGGCTCCGCCGGCTTCTCCCCGGACGGCTCGCTGCTGTGGGCCCACATACGCGGCCCGCTCGCCGAGGGCGGCGAGCCGGACGCACGGCCTGTGGACGAGTGGCTGCTGCTCACCCCCGAGGACGGCCGGGTCCTGGCCCGGGTCGACGCGCGGGCGGCGGCCGCCGGCAGCGACCACGTCCCGCACCCGGACCCCCGCCAGATGGGCCTGAGCATCGGCGAGGGCCAGGACGGCGCGCCGATGCGCTGGGGCCGCTGGGACGGCGAGCGGCTGACGGTGGAGTACTTCGAGGGGCTGGATCTGGCCCTGCTGGACGTGAGCCCGTCCGGCGCGCACTTCATGACCGTCTCGCACGACCAGGACAAGCTCGCGCTGTACGAGACGGCGAGCGGGACGCGGGTCGTGGAGTGGGACGTGGAGGAGTCCGTGCCCCGGCACCCGGACGCCGAGCCGGAGAACGACGAGGTGTGGCCCGCCTGGGACTGGGCGGGCGGCTTCCTCGACGACTCGACGGTCGTCGCCGGGACCGTATGGCAGGACGAGGAGTGGGGCGAGGGCCGGCACTGGCTGGTCGCTCGGGGCTCGGCCGGTCCCGAGCCGCTCGTCTACCCGGGCCCGGGCCCGGGCCCGGTCACCAGCTCCCCGGCCACCTTGGGCGCAGGCCACTGGTACACGCACAGCGAGGACCACCGCACCCTCTCGGTGTGGACCCTCGGTCCACGCTGAGCCCCGCGCGCCCTCCCGGCCTCCGCCGCGCTTCCGCCGGGCCCCCTCCCGGCCTTCGCCGAGCCTCCGCCGGGCCCCGCCCGGCATCCGGCAGGCCCCCGCCGGGCCCCCGGCGCTCACCCCACGCCGATCCCCGACCGCACGCCGGTCAGCTCCTCCGACAGCGTCCACAGCCGCCGCGCCGCCTCCGCGTCGCTCGCCGCCGCCGAGCGTCCCACCAGCGTGGGCGCCCCGCGCATCTCGCCCAGCCCGTCCGGTCCGACATAGCTCGCGCCGGGCAGGTCCTGGGTCGCGGCGTACAGGGTGGGCAGGGCGCCCGCGTGGTCGTCCTGGGCGAACACGGCGTTGCCCACGCGCATGAAGACACGGGCCAGCGGGTTGGCCGCGTGGCTCTGCAGATTGGTCGCGGAGTACCCGGGGTGCGCGGCCAGCGCCCGTACGGCCGAGCCGGCCCCCGCGAGCCGGCGCTGGAGCTCCAGCGTGAACAACAGGTTCGCCAGCTTGGACTGGGCGTAGGCCCGCTGCGGGGTGTAGCTCGCCGTGAGGTTCGGATCGTCGAAGTCGATCACCGCGCCGCCCCACCGGTGCGCGCCCGAGGAGACGGTGACGACCCGGTCGGTGACGGCCGGCAGCAGCAGGTTGGTCAGCGCGAAGTGGCCCAGATGGTTCGTGCCGAACTGGCGCTCGAAGCCGTCCGCGGTCTCCTGCCGGGGCAGCATCATCACCCCGGCGTTGTTGATCAGGGTGTGCAGCGGGGCCCCGGCCCAGTCCGCCGCGAACTCCCGCACGGACGCCAGATCGGCCAGGTCGAGCCGCCGGACCTCGGTGCTGCCGCTCACCCGCGCGGCGGCGGCCCGCCCGCGCTCGGGGTCCCGTACCGCGAGGACGACATGCGCCCCCGCCCGGGCCAGCGCCTCGGTCGCGGTGAACCCGATGCCGCTGTTGGCGCCCGTGACGATCACCGTGTGCCCGGTGAGGTCGGGCAGATCCTTGGAACTCCACGCCTTCTTCTCAGCTGCCATACCGCCCAATGTAGGCGTCGACAACAATGCTGTCAACGACAACAATGCTGACGCCGTCAACACCGGGATACGATGGTCCGCATGCCGTCGTCGCCCACCGAGAGCCGCCCCTACCACCACGGCGACCTCCGCTCCGCCCTCCTCGCCACCGCCGAACGCACCCTGCGCGACAAGGGCGCCACCGCCCTCTCCCTGCGTGAACTGGCCCGCGAGATCGGCGTGAGCCATGCCGCGCCCGGCCGGCACTTCAAGGACAAGCAGTCCCTGCTCGACGCGCTCGCGGTGACCGGGTTCGACCGCATGGCCGAGACCCTGGAGGCCGCCGACGACCCGGCCCTCCCCCTGGAACCCCGGCTCACCGCGCTCGCCCGCGCCTACCTGGGCTTCGCCCTCGACAACGCCGCGCTCCTGGAACTGATGTACGCCCGCAAGCACGCCCCCAGAACCCCGGACACCACCGGCACCCCCAGAACCCCGGACACCACCGAAACCCGCAGAACCCCCGACACCACCGAAACCCGCAGAACCCCCGACACCCGCAGAACCCCCGACACCACCGACACCGCCGAAACCACCGGCGCCCCCAGCGCCACCCCCGGCCTCTCGGACGCCGACAGGATCGCCGCCGGCCTCGACCGCACGATCGGCGCGCTGGAGCGGCTGATCGCCGACGGACAGCGGCGCGGCGAGATCGTCGAGGGCGACCCGGCCCGGCTGACCCTGTTCCTGGGCTCCACCCTGCACGGGTACGCCTCGTTCGCGGCGAACGAGATGCTCACCCCCGAGGCGGTCCTCGCGGGCGTGGCCGACCTGGTCCACCACACCCTGCACGGCCTGATCCGCCACTGACCGCCAGGCCCCGCACCCCTGTGACCCGCCTGTGAGCCGAGTCAAGACCGAACCACCCGCCGCCCATCCCCCCACCATCGACGGGCAATCCCCCCACCCCGCCGAGTAAGGCGGAAGTCAGAACTCCGCAACCCTTCTTGTTGTCGCGTACTCAACAAGCGCACAGTCGTCGCGGGCCGCCGCCCGCCGCCGGGGACCACGCACCGGCGGCAACGCATCACCCCCCACCCGCACCGCCCCTGTCACCCACATTCAGGAGCTGTCCGTTGCGTACGACGACTTCCCCCAACCCCCCTGCCTCCGCGGGCAGATGGCGCCGCGTCGGCGCCTCCGTCCTCGGCACCGCGGCCCTCGTGCTCGCCGGCCTCGGCACCGCGGCCCACGCGAACGCCGCCCCCACGACCACCACCGCAGCCGCCACCGCGACCGCGACCGTCGGCACCAGCGCGAAGGTCACCTGGGCGGCCACCCCCTGCGCCACCCCCAAGCACCGGGGCGAACTCGCCTGTGACTCCTTCCGCGTCACCGGCGGCACCACCGCCTTCCAGAAGGCGCAGGCCAAGCAGACCGGCGACACCGCGCAGGTCACCCCCAAGGCCGCCGCAGCCAGCCCCACCGGCTACGGCCCCTCCGACCTCCAGGACGCCTACGGCCTGACCGACGCCGCCGCGAGCAACGGCGACGGCGAGACCATCGCGATCGTCGACGCCTACGACGACCCGAACGCCGAGGCCGACCTCGCCAAGTACCGCTCCTACTACGGCCTCTCCGCCTGCACCACCGCCAACGGCTGCTTCGAGAAGGTCAGCCAGACCGGCTCCACCACCTCCCTCCCCTCCGCCGACAGCGGCTGGGCCGAGGAGATCTCCCTCGACCTCGACATGGCCAGCGCGGTCTGCCCGAACTGCAACATCCTGCTCGTCGAGGCCAAGTCCGCCACCATGGCCAACCTCGGCACCGCGGTGAACCGGGCCGTCACCCTCGGCGCGAAGTACGTCTCCAACAGCTACGGCGGCTCCGAGTCCTCCTCGGACACCTCCTACGACTCCTCGTACTTCAACCACGCGGGCGTCGCCATCACCGTCAGCGCCGGCGACGAGGGCTACGGCGCCGAATACCCGGCAGCGTCCAGGTACGTGACGTCGGTGGGCGGCACCGCCCTGTCGTCCGCGTCCTCCACCACCCGCGGCTGGACCGAGAAGGTCTGGAACACGTCGAGCACCGAGGGCACCGGCTCCGGCTGCTCCTCCTACGACGCCAAGCCCAGTTGGCAGACCGACACCGGCTGCTCCAAGCGCACCATCTCCGACGTCTCGGCCGTCGCCGACCCCGCCACCGGCGTCTCCGTCTACGACTCCTACGGCGTCACCGCCGGCTGGTACACCTTCGGCGGCACCAGCGCCTCCGCGCCCATCATCGCCGCGGTCTACGCCCTCGCCGGCACCCCCGGCAGCAGCGACTACCCGGCCTCGTACCCCTACGCCTACCTCGGCACCTCGTCCCTGAACGACGTCACCAGCGGCAGCAACGGCACCTGCTCCTCCAGCGCGAGCTACCTGTGCACCGCCAAGTCCGGCTACGACGGCCCCACCGGCGTCGGCACCCCGGAGGGCATCGACGCCTTCACCGGCTGACATCCCCTCACCACCCCGAAGGACAGCCGCAGTGGACCGTGGGGGCCACCGTGGCAAGGGCGAACGGGCCGCGGCATCCAGCCGCGGCCCGTTCGCCATGCGCCCCAGCCGGACATGAGACCATCGAAACGTGCACTCACCCGACCAGCCGTCAGAAACTGCACGGTGCCGTGAAGTGGGTCAACGACGGAACCACACCCAGGTTCCGTTCCGGCCTCATTGCCCGGCGTGACCTGCCGTGATACACAGAGTGACCGTACCAACCATTCATACGAATCCCACCCGTCAATGACGCCAAGTCGACATACGGCGGCGGCATCGTCGGCGACAATGAGTCCTGACCTCTGCACTCCGCAGGGGGCACGCGGAACTACCCACCAGGGGCGGTGACTTACATGCTGTTCGCGGCCGACAAGGGCGACATCAACACCATCATCGGCGGGATCGCTCCGGACTGGGGGCCCTTCGGCAGCCTGGGCAACGAGGCGAAGGTGATGATCGAGGTCGTGATGGCGGTGGCCATCCTCCTCTGCCTCGGCATCGCCGTCTGGGGTGCGGCCAAACAGCGCATCGGCGCCACGGCCCTGAGGGACACCTTCAGTGCGGAACAGGGCAAGGGCCTCATCATCGCCGGACTCACCGGCGTCTTCATCATCGGCTCCCTCGGCACACTGTTCACAATCGTGTACGGCATGGCCGTATAGCCACCCGAACCGGCCCCGTCCCGGCCCCATCCGGCCCGTCCTTCCCCGCCCACCCGTCGTGCCCACCGGCTGAGGTTGCGTTTCCCTGATGTCGAGTCACCACACCGCGCCCGCGCGGGAACCAGCACGGCTACCGTCGTACTTCTACGCTTTTCAGTACGGCAGCGAGGGGGCGAACGCGGCATGACTCCCGGCGACGAACACGACTACGGCGAGCCCGCGGGCACCCGCGTCCGCCTGCCCGAGACCGACCCCTACGGCGGCGCCCGCCGCCCCACCCGCTCCTCCTCCCGCAGCCTGGTCACCGTGGTCGGCATCGTCGTCCTCCTCATCGCGGCCATCGCCTTCGCGAACCGCGGAGGCGACGACTCCACCACCTCGGAAGCCACCCCCGACGGCAACAAGCCGAAAACAACATCAACAGCAGCCACCGGGACGAAGCCGGTGGACACGAAGAGCGGCGGGATCCCCTCGGGCTTCGCGCACACCGAGCAGGGCGCCCAGTCCGCCGGCGCCAACTACGCCGTGGCACTGGGCTCGACCGGCATGTTCCAGAAGGACACCAGACACACCCTCGTCGACACCGTCTACACCAAGAGCGCCGCAGCCAAACTGCAGAGCGCCATGGACCAGGCCTACTCGGCGGACTTCCTCGCCAAGATGGGCCTCGACGCGGACGGCAACGCCCCCAAGGGCAACACCTTCGTCTCCCGCGTGGTCCCCGTCGGCACGACCGTCAAGAACTACTCCGACACCACCACCCAGGTCGCCGTCTGGTACCTGGGCCTGATCGGCATGTCCGGCACGGACTCGACCGACCCCGTCACCTCGTCGTGGAAGACCTGGACCTTCGACCTGACCTGGGCCGACGGCGACTGGAAGATCAGCACCGACAGCCAGAAGGACGGCCCCGCCCCGGTCCCCGGCGATGACACGGCCGCCACGTCCGACGAGATCAGCAAGGCCATCGAGGAGTACGGAGGGTTCACGTATGCCCGGTAACCCGCACCGCCTGCTCAGGCTCGCCGGAGTCGTGACGACCGTTCAGACGAGCGCCGTCCTGCTGGCCACCCGTGCCTTCGCGGCCCCGACACCCGACCCCTCGCCCACCCCGTCGGGCTCGGCGTCCCCCTCGCCCAGCGGCTCCCTCGACTGCAGCCTCATCTCCGGCGAGGCCAAGAAGTACTGCGAACGCGGCAACAACTCCTCCGGCAGCACCACCACCAACCCCGGCGTCTCCGACACCCTCGACCCCCTCTCCTCCCTCGCCAAGGGCTGTGCCGACGCCGCCTCCTGGACCGTCGACAAGCTCAGCGAAGCCGTGAAGGAGACCGCCAACGTCGACTTCACCAACACCAAGTTCCTCCAGCAGTACGCCGTCGTCTTCGCCGCCTCCACCGTCCTCACCCTCGTCCTGTGGCTCCTGGCCGTCGCCAAGCGAGCCGTCCGAGGCGTCCCCCTCACCACCGCCATCGGCGAAGCCGTCGGCTTCCTCTGGCTCACCGTCCTCGCCTCCGCCTTCACCCCCCTGATCCTCTACACGGTCGTCTCGGCCACGGACGGCATCACCGAAGTCCTCGCGAAGACCACCGGCGACCAGACCGACACCTTCTTCGGCACCTTCTCCGCCGCCCTCGCCAAGGGCGAGAACATCGGCGGCGGCCCGATCATGCTGATCGTCGTCTCCCTCGTCTCCATCCTCGCCGCCGGCGTCCTCTGGCTGGAGCTCGTCATCCGGGCCGCCCTCCTCTACGTCGGCGCCCTCCTCGGCACCGTCGTCTACGCCGGCCTCGTCGACAAGAACCTGTGGAGCCACGTCCGCCGCTGGGCCGGCATCATGATCGCCGTCATCCTGGTCAAACCGGTCATCGTGATCGTCCTCGGCCTCGCCGGCGCCCTCTCCTCCGACAACGGCCCCGACGCCTTCTCCGCCGTCGTCTCCGGCCTCGCCATCATCCTGCTCGCCATCTTCGCCAGCGCGATGATCTACCGCTTCGTCCCCGGCTTCGGCGACGAGATCGCGGGCTCCCGCAACAACCGCATCATGCAGGGCGCCGAAGGCAAGGCCGCCGCCGTCATCAGCTCCCCCGCGACCCTCGTCGCCCAGGGCATCAAGACCCACAGCACCCGCGCCGACAACAACGGCGGCGGAGGCGGCCAGTCCTCGTCCGCCCCCCGCCCCTCGAACCCCGCCTCCGGCGGCGTCGCCGCACACAGCTCGCGCCCCTCGAACGGAGGCGGCGGATCTGTCCCCTCCGCCGCACCCGCCCCCCGCTCGAGCAGCCCGATGAACACCCCGCACACCGGCAACACCCGCAACAACCGCACGGGAGGTGAAGGGCGTTGACGACGGATTCCCATCTGGCCCACGTGTCCCACGTGGTCTCGCCCCGCCGCACATATCTCATCGGCCGCGCCCGGCCGAACGCCATCGTCGGCCGCAACCGCGAAACCGGCGAGATCGCGCTGATCGTCGTCGGCGCGTTCCTCGGCATGATGTGCGGACTCCTCGTCCCCCTCCTCCCCCTGCGCATCGTGCTGCTCGCCGGCTTCCCGGTGATCGCGCTCGCCGCGGTCTACGTGCCGTACAAGCACCGCACGTTCTACAAGTGGTTCGAGATCAACCGCAGCTACAAGCGCACCCTCCGCCAGGGCACGACCTACCGCTCCGGCGCCATGGAGGCCGGCACCCGCATCGACGGCCAGGAGGTCGAGGTCGGCCCGCCCCCGGGCATCGGCCGCATCAGCTGGCTGGCCGCCCCCTTCGGCCCCGACGAGATCGCCGTACTCCTGCACGCGGACCGCCGTACCGTCACCGCCGCCATCGAGATCGAGGGCCCCGGCGTCGGCCTGCGCGACAGCGAGGACCAGGAAGCCCTCGTCGACCGCTTCGGCACCCTCCTCAAGCACGTGGCCAACGGCGACGGCTTCGTCACCCGCCTGCAGATGCTCGCCCGCACCCTCCCCGCCGACCCCGACGCCCACGCCAAGGACGTCACCCAGCGCGGGGACGACAAGGCACCGGGCTGGCTGGCCCAGTCCTACGACCAACTCCAGTCCATGGTCTCCACCAGCAGCGAGCAGCACCGCGCCTACCTCGTCGCCTGTATGCACTACACCCGCGAGCTGGCCGCCGAGGCGCACGCCATGGCCCGCGCCGCCCGCCCCCAGTCCGGCCGCAAGCTCGACCGCGACGCCGGACTCGCCGTCGTCATGGCCCGCGAGCTCACCGACATCTGCTCCCGCCTCCAGGAGGCGGACATCCGCGTCCGCCAGCCCCTCGGCCAGGGCCGGCTGTCCTCCCTGATCCACTCCATGTACGACCCGGACCACCCCATCGACCACATCCAGGCGATGACCCGGCGCAACGCCTGGCCGGCCGAGCTGGACGCCATGGAACCCACGTTCCTCCAGGCCAAGACCCGCGAGTCGACCACCCGCGCCCCCTGGTGCCACGCCACCGCCTGGGTCAAGGAATGGCCGATGACCCCCGTGGGCGTCAACTTCCTCGCGCCGCTCCTGGTCCACACCCCGGACGTCATCCGCACCGTCGCCGTCACGATGGACCTCGAACCCACCGAGATCGCCATCGAACGCATGCTCACCGAGAAGACCAACGACGAGGCCGAGGCCAGCCGCGCCGCCAAAATGAACCGAACCGTCGACCCCCGCGACGTCGCCGCCCACTCCCGCCTCGACCAGCGCGGCGAGGACCTCGCCTCCGGCGCCGCCGGCGTCAACCTGGTCGGCTACATCACCGTCTCCTCCCGCACCCCCGAGGCCCTCGCCCGCGACAAGCGCACGATAAGGGCGTCCGCAGGCAAGTCGTACCTGAAGCTGGAGTGGTGCGACCGCGAGCACCACCGCGCGTTCGTGAACACGCTCCCGTTCGCCACCGGCATCCGAAGGTAGGGGCATCACATGCGGGACCCGCTGTCCGTCCTCACCGACGCCTTCACGTCCTTCCTCTTCGGCAAGGTCGAGACCACCCGCCTGCCCGTCCGCACCTCCACCGGCCAGGCCCAGGCGGTCTACCTCCCGACAGCCGCCCCCGGCCTGGGCGACTCCGGCGTCATCATCGGCCGCGAGGTCTACTCCGGGAAGGGCTACATCTACGACCCCTTCCAGCTGTACGGCCAGCAGCTCCCCGCCCCGCACTGGCTGGTCCTCGGCGAGTCCGGCAACGGCAAGTCGGCGCTGGAGAAGACCTACGTCCTGCGCCAGCTCCGCTTCCGCGACCGCCAGGTCGTCGTCCTGGACGCCCAGGGCGAGGACGGCGTCGGCGAATGGAACCTCATCGCCCAGGCCCTCGGCATAACTCCCATCCGCCTGGACCCGACGGCCGCCCTGAACGACGGCATCCGGCTGAACCCCCTGGACCCGTCGATCACCACGACGGGCCAGCTGGCGCTGCTCCGCACCATCATCGAAGTGGCGATGGGCCACGGCCTCGACGAACGCTCCGGCTTCGCCCTCAAGGTCGCCCACGCCTACGTCAACGAGACCATCGTCGAACGCCAGCCGGTGCTGATGGACATCGTCGAACAACTCCGCCACCCCGAGCCCGAATCGGCCGAGGCGATGAACGTCGCCATAGACGACGTCCGCGCCTGGGGCCTGGACGTGGCCCTCGTCCTGGACCGCCTGGTCGACGGCGACCTCCGAGGCATGTTCGACGGCCCCACAACGGTGGGCATCGACCTCGACGCCCCCCTGATCGTCTTCGACCTCTCCCACATCGACCGCAACTCCATCGCCATGCCCATCCTCATGGCCATCGTGGGCGTCTGGCTGGAACACACCTGGATCCGCCCCGACCGGAAGAAGCGCATCTTCCTGGTCGAGGAGGCCTGGCACATCATCAACAGCCCCTTCGTGGCCCAGCTCTTCCAGCGGCTGCTGAAGTTCGGCCGCCGCCTCGGCCTGTCCTTCGTCGCGGTGGTCCACCACCTGTCCGACGTCGTCGACGGCGCGGCGGCGAAGGAAGCCGCAGCCATCCTCAAGATGGCGTCGACCAGGACGATCTACGCCCAGAAGGCCGACGAGGCAAGGGCGACCGGCCGGGTCCTGGGCCTCCCCCGCTGGGCGGTGGAGATCATCCCCACCCTCACCCCCGGTATCGCCGTCTGGGACGTCAACGGCAATGTCCAGGTGGTCAAACACCTGGTCACGGAGACGGAACGCCCCCTGGTCTTCACCGACCGGGCGATGACGGAGTCCTCCACGGACCACCTGACCGCCGAGGACGCCCTGCACGCCGCCGAACTCGAACAGGAACGGCGAGCGACGGCCTTCATGGAACAGCACCTGGCCGACTTGGACGACTCGTCCGAGTCGACGGTGGCCTAGCGGCGGGGGGGTTGCCATGAGACCCGGTGACGAGCACGCCCCCGCCCGCGCAGGCGGCCAGGCCGGCGGCATCCCCGACGGCCTCCTGGTGGGCCTGCTCGCCTTCCTCCTCGGCATGACCCTCCTGGTCTGGACGGCCACAGGCCTGGCAGCCCTCTTCACCCACGGCTCCTGGCCCACCGGCGTCACCTTCACCCGGACCCCCCTGGCCATGCGCCACCTCATCGCCCAGCCCCACGACATCCCCGGCGCCTGGCCCGACGCCACCCCCACCGCCCTCTCCGGCTACGGCCTCTTCTGGGGCCTCTTCATCGGCCAACTGATGATCCTCTTCGTCCTCACGGTGTTCGCCATAGGGACGGTGGCCCGCTGGCGAGCGGTGCGAGCCCGTAGAAAGGCAGGCCCCGAGCCCGAGGCCCAGCCGTACGAGGTACCGACCCCCAGACCCGAGGCTCAGCCGTACGAGGTACCGACCCCCAGAACCGCACACGAGCCGCAGCGAGCACGGACCACGGAAGCGGAGCCGGCGCGAGACCCTGCTCCTGTAGTCGAACGGGAGCCTCAGGCCCCCTTGCCCGCTTCTCTGTCCCACGGTGAACGGGTGGGCGGGTGGGAAACCACTCGCGCCGAAGGCGCGGTCCTCTACGCCCCACCGGACACTCGCAGAGCCACCGCCACCCAGGCCATCCGAGACGCCGAGGGCGCAGCCCTCATCCTCACCTCCAACCCCACGCTCTGGCAGGACACCAAGGACGCCAGAGCCAAACTGGGCCCGGTCCATCTCTACGACCCCACTCACCTCTGCGACACCCCCGCCCGCCTCCACTGGTCCCCCACCACCGGCTGCGAGGACAAGGCGACAGCGGCCCACCGAGCCACCGCCCTCCTCACCCCCGTACGCCCCACCGCACGCCTCGACCAAGCAGTCGCCGACACCGCCGAAACCCTCCTCCGCAGCTACCTCCACGCCGCCGCCATCGACGGCCGCACCATCCGCCATGTCCACCGCTGGTCCCAGGGCACCGGCATCCAGGACGCGGTCCGCACGCTCCGTACGAACCCGAAGGCCGCCCCCGGCTCCGCGGGCGAACTGGAAGCCGCCCTCACCGCCCACCCCGAACGCCGCGACATCGCCCAGGAACTCACCTCCCGCGCCCTCTCCGCCCTCTCCACGATCAACATCCGCGAGGCATGCACTCCCAACCGAACTGATGCTCTCGCCTTGGATTCCTTCGTGGACGAAGGGGGAACGCTTTATGTGGTCGGCGAATCCCTCGAGGACCCCAGGACAAACCCAGGCGCCATGCCTCTCCTCACGGCCCTCGTCTCCAGCGTGGTCGAGCGCGGCCGGCGCATGGCCGAACGGTCATCCTCCGGTCGCCTCGACCCACCACTGACCCTGATCCTGGACGACATCGCCGCTGTAGCACCTCTCCCCCAACTCCCGGACCTCCTGTCGACCGGCGCGGACCGCGGGCTCCCCACCCTGGCTCTCCTGCGCTCCCGCGAACAGGCGAGAGCCCGCTGGCCCCACCACGAACTACCGGTCTGAGAGAGATCTACCCGCGCTCGCGCACGAACTCGATCTCGACCTGCCCCGAGAAGTCCCCGAATCCGTCCCCTACGGGTGCCGCGATCCCGCTCGGCGCGAACCCCACCTTCCGATAGGCCTGCTGCGCCCGCAGATTCTCCTCGTGCACCAGCAACCGCACCCGCTCCACGCCAACCCCCCAGGCCCACTCCACCCCGGCCTCGAACAACTCCCGGGTCACCGCACCCCCACGCCACTCGGGCCGCACATACACGCCGACCACATGGCCCTGCCGCCGCTCAACGGGCAGCCCGGCCCAGTCGACGCTCCCGGCCTCCTCCACCAGCACGGTGACGCTCCCGACCCACTCCCCACCGGCCGCTTCCGCGACGAACTGCCGCGCCCCGCCGGCCCCTTCACCGCTCCCCAGGGCCCGCTCCTGCCAGAAGGAGTCCGGCAGCGCCACGGCATGCTCGTACGTCTCGAGAAAGGCGATGGCCGCTGCGGAATCCTTGAGCGCCTCCAACCGCAACGCCTTGACCAGACCCCACTCTTCCGCCCGTATACCCCGCACAACAAAGTCATTCATGAGGTCACCTTAAACGCAGAAAACCCCCGCACCATACGGTGCGGGGGTTTCCCGGAATGATTGTTCGGCGGTGTCCTACTCTCCCACAGGGTCCCCCCTGCAGTA